>PBGU01000050.1 GCA_002719135.1 Gammaproteobacteria bacterium | reverse complement strand
GTCTTTGAGCGCTTTCGGCATTTTCGTCCGAAAATCGTCCGAAATAGAGCGTTTAAGGGTAGGCCAAATCGCCTAAAATGCCAATTCGTCCGACCTTTTGAAAACCCCGACTTTCCTCAAAGTCCAATCAGGGCGTGGTTTGTTTGGTCGGAGTGAGAGGACTTGAACCTCCGGCCCCCGCCTCCCGAAGGCGGTGCTCTACCAGGCTGAGCTACACTCCGATTGATACCTGTTACCAAGGAGACTGCGGGTCGACTAGATCATTCTGCCTTAGAAAACCTAGTTATTTCTAGCGCATTCGCGATGTCGCAAACGTGGTTAGGTTTTCTAGCGCGTCACGGTATACGCTGCGAGGCAGAGACGCTAGACATTCTAGCGCTAGGCCGGCCTCCTCTTCAGCCCGAGATTTCGTGTAATCCAACGCGCCGGATCTACACACGGCTTTAATGACGTTCCGAAGGTGTCTGTCAGAACGCGAACTAATTGCGTTGCGCACTAACGTTGCTTCTTGGCGTGAACCTTCTTTGATGGTGGCTATGAGCGGTAGGGTCACTTTTCCTTCCGCGAGGTCATCGCCAACATTTTTCCCCATGAGCTGGCTATCGCCAGCGTAATCCAGCCAGTCGTCGACAAGTTGGTACGCAAGCCCGAAATGAAGTCCAAAATTTCGATAACCACTAATGGTGTCTGGATCGTCGTTGGAAAGAACGATAGCTGTATGCGCAGCCGCTTGGAACAAAAGCGCGCTTTTACAACGGATGATTTCAAGATAGTCGTTTTCTGTGAGCTCCGCGTTGCCAATATTTTCTAGCTGAAGTACCTCCCCTTCGGCGATGACGTTGGTTGCATCGCTGATGATTGCCATGAGATCCATACTGTCTAGATCGACCATCAACTGAAATGCTCTCGAATAGAGAAAATCGCCCACGAGGACACTAGGCGCATTTCCCCACAACGCGTTAGCCGTCGCCTTTCCGCGACGCCGACCAGACTGATCAACCACATCATCGTGAAGTAGCGTGGCCGTATGGAGAAATTCTACAAGGGTCGCTAATCGAACGTGTGCATCTCCTTGATATCCGCTGGCTCGCGCGACCAATAAGACGATCAGTGGCCGTAAGCGTTTTCCTCCAGAATCTACGATATATCGCCCTATCTCGCTTACCAAAGCGATATCACTGGTCAACTGTCGAGGAATGAGCGCATCTACTTTTGCGAAATCGTTTCGGACAACACTGAAGACATCGTCTAAGTCAGAACCTCTCGTGATCCGCGTGACAAGTTGTGCTGCCGGGGTTATCCCCATATATCTGGTGCTCCAAGACGCTCAGTTAACGATACACGGTCACGGCTGAGCTCGTTGTAATCGTTATGGCTAGTTCGTAGAATTACGCGCCTTTTTATGGGGCCGGAATTCTCGTCCTTGACGGAATTCATTGTAGTACAGCTTGCCTCTTTCCGGTGAAATTGGCGTTGAATGAGGGTCACGTTTCCAAGGATAGAATAGATGTTTGCGGTCTTTGAGAGTGGTGGAAAACAGCACCGCGTTAGCGAAGGCGACGTGGTTCGATTAGAAACGCTTGGTGGCGAGCCAGGCGACGATATCGTTTTTGACCGGGTAATGGTTGTAGCGGACGGGGACGATGTAGAAGTCGGTGCGCCGTTCGTTAAAGACGGAAAGGTTAAGGGGGAAGTACTTAGCCAAGGGCGCGGCCGAAAGATTCGAGTCGTCAAGTTTAAACGTCGAAAGAACTATCTCCGACGGGCTGGACATCGGCAGGGTTATACTGAAGTTCGGATAACGGCGATTTCACACTAGCTGGGAATTAACCATGGCGCACAAGAAAGCAGGTGGAAGTACCAGAAATGGCCGAGACTCTGAATCTAAGAGACTGGGTGTCAAAAAGTACGGCGGTGAATCCGTGCTGGCTGGCAACATCATTGTTCGTCAGCGTGGTACTCGGATACACCCTGGCGCTAACGTTGGCTGCGGTCGAGACCATACGCTCTTTGCCAAAGTCGGCGGCCAGGTTAGTTATGCGACGCGCGGTCGTCTAAAAAGAACGTACGTTAGCGTTACAACCGCCTAGTCTTTACTCTGTAATAGCCGACGGGCCCGGTTAGACGCTTCGCTACGTTGTCACCCATGTGTCACCATGAAATTTGTTGATGAGGTAACCATCCGTGTTCAAGCGGGAAAAGGCGGCAACGGGTGCCTATCATTCTTCCGTGGACGCAATATCGCCCGGGGTGGGCCAGATGGTGGAAATGGGGGAAATGGAGGCTCCGTCTTCCTAGTTGGCCATAAGTCCCTCAATACCTTGGTGGACCTTCGTTTTCAGCCACTTATTCGGGCTGAACATGGTAGCGCTGGCGGGAGCGCGAACCGTACCGGGAGGAATGGAGCGGACCTGATTGTCGCTGTCCCCATTGGAACGACTATCATTGATGATGAAACTCTCGAGGTAGTAGGGGATATCACCGATCCCGAAGATAGTTTTTGTGTAGCCCGAGGTGGTCAATTTGGCCGCGGTAACGTATTTTTTAAGTCGAGTACCAACCGGTCCCCCCGACGAACGACGAAGGGCGATCCAGGCGATACACGGATGCTCCGCCTCCAATTAAAGGTTATTGCGGACGTCGGATTACTAGGCCTGCCAAACGCAGGAAAATCGACGCTGATTAGCCGAATTTCCGCGTCCCGACCAAAAATAGCGGATTATCCTTTCACGACGTTGATCCCTAATCTCGGCGTCGTGCGTGTCGCGGAGGATGCTAATTTTGTGGTCGCCGACATACCAGGGCTCGTTCCCGGGGCTTCGCAGGGAGCCGGCCTCGGGATGCGCTTTCTCCGTCATCTAGTGCGGACTCGACTATTACTCCATCTGGTGGACATTATGCCTGTAGATGGGAGTGATCCGATCGCCAATGCGAGGGCGATCGAGCAGGAGTTGTCTGAATTCAGTCCGCTGTTTATGGAAATTCCAATTTGGACCGTGGTGACGAAAACGGACTTAATTGCCGAAAACGCGGAGAAGCAACTTGTGAGACTGGTAGGCGAGGCTTTCCCTGACCGGCCGTGCTACGCGATTTCGGCGGTGACCGGTGACGGTATTGATTTGCTCGTCCAAAAGTTGATGCAACATGTGGCTAATTGGCGAGAAAGTCTCGCGTCAGACCCGGTATTGGAAGAGAGTGACCGTGGTTTTGAAGGCCGTCTGGCCACAGATGTCTTAAATCAATCTCTACGCAGTTCCGTCATCGAACGTCAGCCCAAAGAATATGATTCGGACATTGAGGCCTTATATCGTGAGTAGCGCACGCGAGTGCCTAAAGGGGTCCCAGGTTTGGGTTATCAAAATCGGAAGTGCTTTGCTTACGCGGGACGGGGTCGGCATTGACGCCAGAGGAATTGATGGCTGGTGTAAGCAAATCAGTGTCCTACTCAACGATGGCAAAAAGGTGGCGCTGGTGACCAGTGGAGCTGTTGCAGAAGGATTCCGTCGTCTGGGCTTTACTGAACGGCCAGACAGTATTCACGAGCTGCAGGCGGCGGCTGCCGTTGGGCAGATGGGAATTGTTCAGGCATATGAAAAGAGCTTTCGNCATCACAGTCGTCGTACGGCATTAGTCTTACTAACGCATGACGATCTATCNGACCGACAGCGATACCTCAANGCGCGNGGGACCCTGCGAACATTACTTAANTACGGGATCGTGCCNGTTATCAATGAGAATGATTCGGTCGCNACAGACGAAATTCANCTGGGTGACAACGATACGCTCGCNGCGCGTGTGGCNAGCCTCGTTTCNGCGGANGTCCTCGTTTTGCTNACTGACCAGAAAGGCCTGCACGAGGACGACCCTCGCGTCCGACCCGATGCGCCGATGGTTAGTGAANGNTCTGCCTTCGACTCAAAGCTTGATGNCATGGTCGGATCCGGATCNGGAGCCCTAGGTCGTGGNGGCATGGTCACGAAGCTCGAGGCTNCGCGCTACGCNGCNCGTGCNGGATGCCACACGGTCATCGCAAATGGTCGCGAACNGGNCATTCTTTCCGCGATAGCCNACGGNCGNAANGTCGGCACCATACTCACGGCCGACGTNGCNCCGCTCGACGCNCGTAAACAATGGATAGCGGCNCAAGTCCAGAGTGCTGGTGGAATTACGTTGGATGCGGGCGCTGTTAAAGCGGTGCTGGAACGGGGAGTGAGCGTTCTCGCCGTGGGTGTCANAGACGTACANGGTAATTTCGGTCGCGGTGATGTAGTACGCATTACTGGACCTGATGGAGTTGAGGTGGGGAAAGGATTGGTGAATTANGGTGCGGTAGAGACCGNTNTAATCAANGGNCACGGNTCNGCAGCTATAGAAGAGNTGCTNGGTTACGTGGATGAGGAGGAACTGATTCACTGNGACAACNTAGCGCTGTCGCAATAGTNGGGACNTTAGGACAAAGCTTTNACGCTCGCGTTGAGCCGTGATTTATATCGGGCGGCCTGGACTTTGTGAAGGATCCCTTTATTNACCATGCGATCAATAATAGGTATTGCCGCTANNAANGCGGCATTAGCTGNGTCCCGATCACCNGCCGATACCGCGCTTTCGACCTTCTTNATNNNTGTCCGGTACATNGACCGCATACTTGCGTTGNGCTGTCTNTGTTTTTCNGCCTGACGNNCACGTTTTTTTGCTTGAGGGCTATTCGCCAAGACGGGTTCCTTGTTGGGGTCGNTTNNGCGTTGNACGAAAGGTCGCGTAATATGCCGACGGGGTCCCGGCATGTCAACTGAGATAGAGAGCACGGAGCAAAATCTGACGGCCCAGGGGTCGGTAGTCGCGTCGATGACTGGCGTGTCTAGGCTCAGTGGGTTTCTACGGGATGTGGTGCTCTCGGCGGTACTCGGAGCGACTGCATGGGCGGATATTTTTTTCGTCGCTCTAAGGATCCCTAATTTCTTTCGTCGGTTGTTTGCCGAAGGTGCTTTCGCTCAAGCCTTTGTCCCAGTGTTATCCGAATATCGAAACGCAGACGACGACAATGCCCTGCGGAACTTCGTGCGTATCGTCTGCGGCGACTTCGGGTTCGTACTTGTCGTTATCTGCGCTGCGGGCATTGCTGGAGCGTCGGGTTTAGTCTGGCTTTTCGCCCCCGGCTTTCTTGATGACCCGGAAAAGTTCGATCTCACCGTGGACATGGTCCGAGTGACGTTTCCGTATTTGGCCTTCATATCGCTGACCGCCTTTGCCGGGTCGATACTGAATAGTTTTCATCGATACGCGTTGCCAGCAATAACTCCGGTACTGCTGAATGTCTCGCTGATCGCGGCTGCGCTGATCGGGATGCAGTTCTTTGAAACGCCAGTCATGGCACTAGCGTGGGGGGTTTTTGTTGCTGGCATACTGCAATTAATTGTCCAGCTACCTTCGTTACAGCGACTACATCTTTTGGGGATTCCTAGGCTCGACCGGCGTGATCGCGGTGTACGGAAGGTGGGTGTTTTACTAGTACCCGCGGTCTTTGCCGCCTCGGTCGGACAGATCAATATTCTTGTCGGTTCGATTCTTGCATCTACATTAGCGACTGGAAGTATTTCTTGGCTTTATTACTCGGATCGTCTAATGGAATTACCGATTGGTTTGTTAGCGATAGCGTTAGGGACCGTCCTGTTACCCAACTTGTCGCGTCTCCAGAACCAGGGTGACATCAGCGGGTTTAGTAGTACCCTCGATTGGGGCGTGCGTATGGGTATTCTCTTCGGAATGCCGGCTGCAGTTGCCCTGTACGTTCTGGCAGCGCCCTTGGTGGCNACCGTTTTTTATCGTGGGGCCATGACCGCCGAAGATGTGCTCAAGACATCAGCAGCGTTGCAGGCCTTCACTGTCGGACTATTGCCGCTGATCTTGACCAAGATTACGGCACCAGGATATTTCGCGAGGCAAAACACGACCACCCCATTCAAGTACGCGGGTGTGTCTGTTGCTGTCAATATTGTTGCCAGTCTCAGTTTGTACTCNTGGTTGGGGCACGTGGGCATCGCGCTGGCAACAAGCCTTGCCGCCATGGTTCATTGCGCGCTTCTTTTTCGCGGACTGTTTGTAGAATCGGTGTACCGCCCAGGCCGGCAAGTATTACGCGTGTTGCTATCGGCGGCGGCTGCGTCGGCGGCCTTGGCNGGTGGGCTCATTTGGTTGGACCCGGGCGTGGACTTCTGGCTCGTATCTGGCGAAGTTGCACGAATCGGCGAACTATCACTGCTGGTGGGATCGGCGAGTGCGGGGTACTTTTTGGTATTAGCTCTTGTTGGCATTAGGCCCAACGACCTTGTGCATCGCGTGTAGAATCACGGTCGATGGAAATCATCCGCGGCCTACACAACATCACAGCCCGACACAAAGGTTGTGTTCTAACGATAGGAACATTCGACGGGCTCCACCACGGCCATCAGATGTTGTTATCTCATCTTAAGGCGAAGAGCGAGGAGCTCAACTATCCAAACCTTCTCGTAACCTTCGAACCGCAACCGCGAGAGTATTTTCAAGGTGCCGTTGTGCCNGCACGACTCACTCGGTTTAGAGAAAAGGTCACGATCCTCCGGGGACTAACCCTCGACCGTCTACTGTGTATTCCGTTTAATGAACGCACACGAATTATTCCTGCGAAAGATCTNATCGAGGGNCTATTGGTCGACACGTTAGACGTGCAGTACCTCGTGGTGGGCGACGATTTTCAGTTTGGCGAAGGCGCCAGAGGCAATTACGAGATGTTAAAAGAAGCAGGAGATCGTTTCGGCTTCGGCGTCAGTCACATGGGGACATTGAAGTTTGAGCACGGAAGGATTTCCAGTTCCCGTATCCGCGACGCACTGTCTTTAGGCGACTTTGATTTGGCGGAAAAATTGCTCGGCCGGCCGTATTTCATAATGGGTCGTGTGGTGTACGGGCGACAACTTGGACGCCAGCTTGGTGTGCCGACGGCCAATATACGTCTGCAGCGATACCGAGCGGCCTTGGAGGGGGTTTTCGCCGTTACTGTGATGGGCCTCGATCAGCAGTACGAAGGCATCGCGAATATTGGTGTGAGGCCCACCGTGGATGGGAAAGAGCCCCTCTTGGAAGTCCACATTTTCGATTTTGACGAAGAAATATACGGCAGGCTATTGACCGTGACTTTTCTCAATAAAGTTCGGGACGAGCGAACGTTCGATGGTCTTGATTCTCTGAAAAACCAGATCGAGCAGGACATTTCTGAGACACGCGAGTGGTTTGCCAAACGGCGACTAGAACGCGATCCCGATATGGTTGTTTGAGGGTTCCCGACTGAAGATTTTCTTCCTGACAAGTGCGCTACTAGTCGTTGCTGATCAGATAACAAAACAGCTGATGTTATTGTACTTGGCCGCGGGACCGATCACGTTGCTGCCATTTTTGTCGCTTCACCTGACATGTAATACGGGCGCGGCGTTTAGCATGCTGCAGGGATACAGTTGGTTGTTCACGATTGTGGCGTTTTTCTTTTCTGGCTATTTTTGTTATCGCATTTGGCACCTAACGCGTGGCGCTTTCCTAGAAGGGTGGTCGTATGCGCTTATCCTTTCGGGCGCCGTCGGTAATCTGCTAGATCGATTGACTCATGGATGCGTCATCGATTTTGTGCATTTCCATTATTTGAGTTTCGGTTTCCCGGTATTCAATCTAGCAGATACATGCATTACGTTAGGAGCGGCTGGATGGATAGTGCTTATGTACCGGGATTACTCGAGGGAGCGCACGTAGTGAACGATGTGATCGCGCGTTCTTCCGGCTCCGTTGTTGGCCCGGGAACTCGCACGCGTATGCACTTCTCAATTCTTTTGGTCGACGGGTCCGAGGTAGATTCGACCCGCGGGGCTGATCCGGCCGTTTTCACTTTTGGTGATGGAAGTCTTCTGCCAGGGTTTGAAAATGCGATCAAGGGCCTTCGTGAAGGCGAAAGCGGACAGTTCGAAATAGCGGCGAAGAATGGGTTTGGTGAATGCAGGGAGGTAAATATTCAAGAGTTACCGATCGCTTCTTTCACCTCGGTCGGCAAACTAGAACCGGGGTTAGTGGTGTCTTTTGGTTCTCCCGACGGTGAGTTGCCCGGGATCATTAAAGCCGTTGGCGAGAACAAAGCGATTGTCGATTTTAACCATCCGCTCGCCGGTAGGGTGCTGATCTTCGACGTTACNATCCTGAACATTTGGCCGGTATAAGCCACTTCGAGCTACTAGTACAGGCGCAGTCCTGGTCCTTTTCGCTATCCGAAGATACGTCGATACCAGGGCTTTTTCGGTGCCGGGTCGCTAATCGATTCTTGGGTATCTGTCTGCAGAGACTCCGGAACGCCCGTGTCGGGCTGCGAGATTTGCAGAGGTGGGGGTACGTTGGGGCGATCGACAAGACCGAAAGTCATGATGTTGATCCAGCTGCGGTCGCGGTTAGCGATCGCTTCTTCCAGAATTAGATTCCCATTCTCGTCGAAAGCCCGGTAATCCGGGTAGTTCATCGCCAATACCCGCAACGAATCATTCGCAGCTTCCGTCAAACCGAGCTTGTAATTTGACTCGATCAGGATCGCCAGCGCTTCAGGTACGGAAGGCGTCTTCGAGTAGTTTTCGACAACGACGCGAGCGCGATTTGCAGCGGCCACGTGTGCATCTCGTGAGAGATAGTAACTGGCAATATCCACTTCGGCTTGCGCGAGAAGATTGCGCAAGTAGACCATTCGTTGATGGGCGTCCTTGGCATATTCACTGTTGGGGAATCGATTTAGAAACTCACTAAAATGCGCAAAGGCTACTTGGGCACCAGACATGTCGCGTCGAGACTCTTCGCCACCAAANAACCGATCAAGCACGCTNCGGTTTCCCGTAAATGAGGCGAGTCCGCGCATGTAGTAGGCGTAGTCGATGTTTGGGTGCTGGGGGTGCAGTCGGATGAAGCGATCGGCGGATGCTTCGACAGAGTCGAGATCCACGCTCATGTAGTGGGCGTAAATGAGTTCCAACTGTCCCTGTTCTGCGTACCGACCGAAAGGGAAACGCGCTTCGAGTTGTCGAAGTCGACTGATGCCAAGAGAATAGTTCCCGGTCTTAAGACTGGTGTTCGCCCGTCGATACAGGATCTGTTCACTGGTTTCTTCCTCGACTATTTCTTGCTCATCAGTGTCTGGTCCCACAAATGGCATCCAGGCGCAGCTGCAAAGCGTGGAAAAGACGGCGAGCAAAATTAGACGCATAAGGAATCTCAAGGCCGAAACTGTATTTTACGGTCCGAGCGGCTAATTTGCATTGCGTACGGTTTCGAATTCGCCAAACGCAATACAGNCCTCGCGTAGCGGGATCAAAATCCGTAGGGTTGCAAATTGCGCACACCGAATGGACCTCAAAACGATATGGCTAATTTTATCGCGACGCCGCGTTTGAGGCCGTTAGCGCTTACCGACCGGCGATGGCTTCGTTTTACCGCGTTCACTTCGTATTACTTCGCACAAGGTGTTCCCATCGGACTGTTCTCTATAGCCATTCCCGCGGCACTCGCAGAACAAGGTCGTACGGTGGCCGAGGTTCTTTGGCTAGCCGGGTGGGTAAACCTCCCGTGGGCACTCAAACTGATTGTGGGACCGTTCATGGACCGCTTCCGATACCTACCGATGGGAAATCGACGTCCATGGGTGATGCTGGCTCAGACGGGACTCGTCGCATCATTTGTCGGCATGGCTCTTTTTGAACCAACGTTAGGCGGGTCTTTAGTGCCCATCGCGGTCTGTGGGATCGTCATCAATTCATTTGCGGCGAGTCAAGATGTGGCCGTTGATGGGATGGCGATCGACGTCTTACCAAGTAACGAGCGCGGTCGCGCGAACGCGCTCATGGGNTTTGGACAGGCCGCAGGTTTNGCGTGTTATGGGGCATTGTGCACGCGTCTTATCCACTCGATCGGGATCGAGGGGGCGGCATTGTTTTGCGCGGCGTCGGTTGGATTAATACTCATTGTTGTTGCTGTGGTGCGAGAACGTCCAGGTGAAAAGATGATGCCTTGGGGATCCGGCCAAGCATCCGCCAAACATGGCCTTGCCGATCGACANATTGCNCAAATCGGATCCGACATTTTCCGCGTTCTGTTGTTACCGATGAGTTTATTATTGATGCTGGTTGAGTTTCTGAATAGGTTTCGCGACGGCATAGCCCTTGGGGTATTTCCAGTATTTGGCGTGCAAGAAATCGGCCTCAGTGATATCCAGTATGCAGATTTTAGCTTTTGGATGACGTTGGGCGCTGCTGTTCTTGGCGCATTGTTAGGGCCGTCTATCGATCGCTTTGGGGCCAGGCGATTCCTGCTCATTGCACTTTTCGGCGCCGCCATTTGTCACGTGGTTGTTGGGTTGCTCGAGACGCTGTGGACCAGTATGCCCTTCATGGTGACGCTAGCGGTCGTCAACGCAGCCTTTGGACAGCTGGTGTTTGTGACCACCATCGCTATTTTTATGACGATATGTTGGTCGAAGGTATCCGCAACTCAATTTGCGATATACATGGCGATGGCGAATCTGAGCCGCTCCATCGGTTCGTGGGTATTTGCGGGTGTCGACGAATTCCTAGATTTAGGCTACAGGGAATCGTTCTTTGTGATGGCTGGATTGCTCATTGTTGCAGCGTTGTTGCTGACGCGATTTAACGCGTCCTCACACGCTGATCGGGTCGAACAACTCGATAGTGATCGGGAAGTGGTAAACCTATAGGTTGTGACTAACATGTTGTCGATGCGACGAGTTTGCGAAGATATTCGATCGACTTATGCTCGGTAAGTCGATCGAGAGAGCCGAAACTTTGGCGAAGACGCATGTAGGTCAAAGGATCGACAAAGCGTTAGCAGAGATATGGCTTGAGTTTTCCCGCGCCCAAATCACGAATTGGATGCGCATTGGCGCAATCCAAATTGATGGCAAAGTCGTTAAACCCAACGCGAAAGTTTGCGGAGGAGAACGGGTACGCTTGAATGCCGCCATGCCGGCTTCAGAGGACTGGCTAGTCGCTGAGGCGTTAGATTTTTCGGTCGTGTACGAAGATCAGGATCTTTTGATCGTTGACAAACCGCGGGGCCTCGTAGTTCATCCTGGCGCCGGAAATTTGACCGGCACGCTGGTCAACGGGCTGATAAATCGACGTGCTGAGTTGGCTCAGTTGCCGCGGGCGGGGATCGTCCATCGACTCGACAAAGACACCACCGGATTGATGGTCGTCGCCGCCAACAACAAGGCGCTGAAAATACTTACCCGATCCATAGCTAAGCACGACGTTGACCGACGTTATGTGGCTATCTGCGAAGGGATCCTCCGAAAGCGTAGACGTCTTGATATGGCGATAGGCCGGGATTTTCGCGACCGGACCCGTCAACGCGTACGAGACGATGGACGAGATGCTGTCACGCGCGTGAAGCCCATCGAGACATTCCGCGGGCATACGGCGGTCGAGGCGTTTTTGGAGACGGGTAGAACGCATCAAGTGCGTGTACACCTGGCCGCGATCGGTCACCCGTTGGTGGGAGATCGTCGATACGGAGCGCGGGCGCGATTGCCTAAGCAACCGACCGAAAAGCTGGTTGACGCTGTNCGCNGNTTCGATCGACAGGCATTGCACGCGGCNGGATTAGCCTTCNGTCATCCATCAAGNGATNAAAGGGTGGAATTTGAAAGCGATCTGCCGTCGGATATGCAGTTNCTNGTTGAAACCTTGCGNCAGGATCAATCTTGATTGATTGGATNGANGNAACCCNCGAGCTNCCCGATGGCGTTCGAGNGGGCTATACCACGCGATTGGGAGGTGCCAGTGAGGGCGCGTATTNGTCAGCCAACATGGCTACGCATGTTGGTGATGTTGANGCTGATGTCAGAGAAAATCGACGACGNCTGNTTCAAATNACGGGGCTCNCCGACATCCGCTGGCTGAAGCANGTCCATGGCTCGAGCGTNGNAAAGATNGAACCGCNNGTCGATCCGGTNGATGATCAAGGCTCGGCGTTGGTTGCGGATGCTCAATGGACCGATTCAACCGGAATCGGTCTAGCGATTCTTAGCGCTGACTGCTTCCCCGTNGTTATTGCGGATGNTAGNGGCNGCNTNGTTGGGATCGCGCATTGTGGTTGGCGTGGNGCNGTNTNTGGNGTCCTCNAATCGCTTGTTGNCGCNATGCGTTGTCGATCAGCANNGCTCAATGCGTGGATGGGCCCNGGTATTTGNAAGCNATGTTATGAGGTCGGACCTGANGTTGTAGCGCGNCTTGACGCCCGGGTATCNAANAACGTACTCGTCGCCGGGCCACGTCGGGANCGNTGGTTTCTGGATCTTCCTGGCTATCTGGAAATATTGCTCCAAGAATTAGGAATCGAACGTATTTTNNGATCACCNAGNTGCNCTTATCAGGACGAAAATTTGTATTCCTNTCGCAGGGACAAGGTCACAGGGCGTGTGGCGACGATAGTCTGGCGCGAAACACCTTGAACTTCGGNCCCNCCTNATCAGGNNTTTGCNTCGTNCGTTTCCGCCACGACTCTTTGACAGATACAACGTATTTCAGAAGAATACNCGCCCTTTGCTCTGATTTGACGGGNTTGTGCACCGATGACCGAACGATTGTCCGGCGGNGACATGCTTATTCGGGCGCTGCNNGACGAAGGCGTCGAGTACATCTTTGGNTACCCGGGTGGGGCAGCCNTGCACATTTACGATGCAATCTTCAGACAGCAAGAAATCGAACACATNCTTGTACGTCACGAACAAGCTGCGACNCATATGGCCGATGGGTACGCNCGAGCGACAGGTCGTCCTGGTGTTGTCTTAGTCACGTCTGGACCAGGNGCTACGAACGCGATCACGGGGATCGCCACGGCCTACATGGATTCGACNCCCATTGTNGTAATTTCGGGNCAAGTTCCTAACGATTTGATTGGAACAGACGCGTTCCAGGAAACCGACATGGTGGGTATTTCGCGNCCNGTCGTNAAACACAGTTTCTTGGTNAGANCGGCCAGCGAGATTCCGAATGTTGTCAAAAAGGCTTTCTATATCGCGGCGAGCGGTAGGCCTGGNCCNGTCGTGATCGATGTCCCCAAAGATACGACNGATCCGAACGANCNNNACGAATATNNCTACCCAGCGGAGGTTTCNTTACGNTCGTANAAGCCTNCTTCGGGCGGCCANGTGGGTCAAATCAGGAANGCCGTNCGAGCCTTGAGCGANGCTCGTCGACCGGTCATTTATNCGGGCGGCGGCGTCGTCCAAGGNGANGCGAGTGCNGAGTTGGTGGCTGTGGCAAGAAAGTTGGGCTATCCAGTGACAAATACGTTGATGGGNCTTGGAGNNTTNCCNGGCGACGACCCGCAATTTCTNGGCATGCTNGGTATGCACGGTACATATGAAGCCAATTGTGCAATGCACCACGCGGANCTAATTTTTGCNGTAGGGGCCCGATTCGACGATCGTGTAACGAACAATNCNGCAAAGTTCTGCCCCGAGGCTCGAATCATCCATGTTGATGTGGATCCGGCGTCGATCGCNAAGATCATNGATGTNGACATCCCTATTGTTGGNCATTGCAAANTCGTTNTGGCGGAAATNTTGNCGGTGCTGGAANCGGAGATTNCTGNCACGCTCGATAANGCAGACGATGTGACAGCNTGGTGGCAACGAATCGATCGATGGCGGGCGGAACACGGTCTNGATCACGACCAAAGCGAACGTCGGGGNGCTGGTGGTTCGCTCCTGCCACAACAGGTNGTGCAGGCCGTCTATCGCGCAACNGGTGGTGANGCGTACGTGACCAGCGATGTCGGACAACACCAAATGTTCGCGGCCCAATATTATCGGTTTNCGGAACCAAGGCGCTGGATTAATTCTGGNGGGCTGGGAACTATGGGGTTTGGATTCCCGGCAGCGATGGGCGTGCAGTTCGCTTTTCCNGACAAGACGGTTGTGTGTATCACGGGGGAAGGGAGCTTTATGATGAACATGCAGGAGTTATCGACCTGCATGCAATACTCGCTACCCATCAAGATTATTAATCTCAACAATCAAGCNCTTGGCATGGTTAAACAATGGCANGACATGCAGTACGCCGGTCGNCATTCTCACAGTACGTATCGGGACGCTCTTCCCGACTTNAGTCAAATGGTGGNGTCGTTTGGTCACGTCGGCATCAAGGTGACCACACTGGAAGAGCTGAATTCCGTCNTCCCTGACATTTTTGGAGACCGATACCGAAACGACTTGGTGTTTCTTGANGCNCATATCGACCCNGATGANCACGTTTACCCNATGNNCATNAAGGGAGGCNCTCTTAAGGANATGNTTNTGGGAAANGAGGAACCAACNTANTGCGACGCATAATTGCTGTTCTACTTGAGAATGANGCGGGTGCGCTTTCNAGGGTCGTCGGGCTTTTCGCGCAGCGTAACTACAACATTGAGACGTTNACCGTCGCACCGACGGAGGATCCTACGCTTTCCCGTCTCACGCTGACGACNGAGGGNGANGANGGCAAGATCGAACAGATCANAAAACACTTAAATANNTTGATTGAAGTGGTTAGGGTNTTTGACCTGACNGAGGGTGATCACNTAGAGCGGGAAATCATNATGATAAAAGTCCGTGCCGATGNCGCTGCTCGGGCNGAAGTGAAACGTACGACCGATNTNTTTCGTGGACAGATCGTCGATNTANATCAGAATACCTATACNATTCAACTGGTCGGNCCTTCGGNAAAACTCNNGGCGTTTATNGACGCGTTGGANGGGAATCAAGTCGTTGAAGTTGTTCGTTCNGGCGTTTCAGGTATCGGTCGAGGTGACAGAATTTTAAGCCTCTGATCGCGANGCNANAGGCAGGCTAGACTAGAAAGGAAANATATATGCAAGTTTATTACGANAAGGANGCGGACCTATCGATTATTCAGAACATGCGNGTTGTCGTTGTGGGGTACGGCTCNCAGGGNCACGCTCACGCTAACAATCTTCGCGATAGTGGTGTTTCCAACNTTGCGATTGGTCTNCGCGATGGNTCGGGNTCTGCCACTAAAGCAACGGAAGCTGGTTTTGCCGTCGTTAGGGTAGCCGACGCGGTAACAGATGCCGATNTGGTGATGGTACTAACTCCGGACGAAAAGCAGCAGCAACTCTATGTCGACGAAATTGCCCCAAACCTCAAGCAAGGGGCATGCATGGCATTCGCGCATGGTTTTAACATTCACTTCGGGTTGATCGAGCCTCGCGAGGACCTCGACGTCATTATGATTGCGCCGAAAGGACCCGGTCACACGGTTCGATCGACGTATGTTGCGGGAGGTGGCGTTCCGTCGCTGATAGCGATAAGCCAAGATGCGTCGGGCCGAGCCAAAGAAATTGCACTCTCGTATGCGTCCGCCAATGGCGGTGGCCGAGCGGGTGTTATTGAAACGACGTTTCAAGAGGAAACGGAAACAGATCTCTTTGGCGAACAGGCTGTGCTCTGCGGCGGTGCGGCGGCGTTGGTGCAGGCAGGGTTCGAAACGTTAACGGAAGCCGGTTACGCCCCGGAAATGGCGTATTTCGAATGCCTTCACGAGCTAAAACTCATTGTGGATTTCTTTTACGAAGGTGGCATTTCAAATATGTGGTACACGGTTTCGAATACGGCCGAATACGGGGGTCTTACCCGGGGCAGTCGCATCGTAAACGAGGAGACGAAAAAGGAAATGCGTCGTATTCTTGAAGAGATTCAAAGCGGGAGTTTTGCGCGTGAATTCGTCAGTGAAAATCAGGCCGGCGCGCCGACCATGAAGGCAATGAGGCGCATGAGCCAGGCGCATGAAATTGAGGTAGTGGGTGCTCGTCTCCGAGCGATGATGCCTTGGATCGAACAGAATAAATTGGTAGATAAGACGAAGAATTGATTAACGATGTCGGATGAAGGTCCTAAACTTGAAGCGGTAGATGATGCTAGCGGCGGTGAGGATCGCCGTCGCCGCGGGATTCTACTGCTACCCAATTTGATTACAACGGGTGCCCTTTTTTCGGGCTTTTACGCGATAGTTGCTGGAATGAACGGCCGCTTTATCGCGGCAGCACTCGCGATATACGTAGCGGCCGTGTTAGACACTCTGGATGGGCGCGTTGCTCGTTGGACCCGTACGGAAAGTCCATTTGGCGCGCAGTACGATAGTCTTTCGGACATGGTTGCGTTCGGCGTTGCACCGGCGTTGGTGGTGTTCGAGTGGGGCCTTGCGGCGCTTGGCCAATTTGGTTGGGTTGTAACGTTTATTTATATGGCTTCTGCGGCGCTACGCCTGGCCCGGTTCAATACGTCGGGCGACTTAAACTCGTTTACAGGATTGCCTAGCCCAGCTGCCGCCGGCCTCGTCGCCAGTGCAGCTTGGGTCGGCTCTAGTGGTGATGCACTCGACCCGTCGATACTGGCGATCGCATTTATGACCCTTATCACGCTCCTCGCTGGGCTGTTGATGGTCTCTAATTTCACATACTTTTCGCCCAAACGGTTTGGATTGAAAGGACGCGTACCCTTTATTACGTTCGTTGTTGTGGTTATGGGATTTGCTGTCGTGCTCGTTGACCCGCCTCTGGTACTGTTACTTGCCGGGACCGCGTACGCTCTCTCTGGACCATGCGTGGCACTCTTTCGGTGGGTACGCAATAACTAGTTGCAACGGGAGACGTTTTTGAGCTTCGTCATAAAAACTCCTGCTGACGTAAGGCCCTCGGAAATCACACCAGAGAGGGTTTATCAAACTCGCCGGCGATTTATGCATGTCATTGGCGCGGCGGGCCTGGCCTCGTCGGTTCCAGCGGCCGCACTTCACGCGGCATGGATGGATTCAAAGGGTTTTGCGCCTGCGCCACCGTCTGAGGACACAGTTACGCCTCGGGGCTATGCAACGAGTTTTAACAATTTCTATGAGTTTGGCACTGACAAAAATGATCCGGCTGAGTTGGGCAGTCGTCTCACCACGGAACCTTGGAACGTCGAGGTGGCTGGTCTTGTGGGCAAGCCGGGAACATACGGTATTGAAGATTTATTGGCGGGTGTTGACCTTGAAGAACGAATCTATCGGCTTCGCTGTGTAGAAGCGTGGTCGATGGTCATCCCATGGATCGGCTTCCCACTCAAAATGTTACTTGAGCGGTTTAATCCGTTGGGATCGGCGAAGTACGTCGCGTTTACGACGCTCTATCGCCCTGAAGAAATGCCGGGACAGCGATCTTACTTTAGCTCGATCAAGTACCCCTACGTCGAGGGTTTACGACTTGATGAGGCATACCATCCGTTGGCAATTATGGCTGTCGGCATGTACGGACAGGTATTGCCTAACCAAAACGGCGCTCCGCTGCGACTGGTGGTGCCATGGAAGTATGGATTTAAGAGCATCAAATCGATCGTTCGCATTGAATTTACCGAGACGAGACCTCGTACGACGTGGAATCTCACAGCGTCGAACGAATACGGTTTCTATGCGAACGTCAATCCGACCGTCCATCACCCAAGGTGGAGCCAAGGCAGTGAACGCCGTCTCCCCAGTTCGTTGTTCAATGGCAATCGAAAAATCTCAACCCGCATGTACAACGGTTACGATGAGGTGGCTGGTCTGTATGCGGGCATGAATTTGCGCCTGAATTATTGAAATCGCTTGTATTTGCGGCTTGCGCCATCCCATTAATGTTGGCGGGCTGGGATGTAGCAGTTGAAATTCGATCACCTGGGAGCGTCTTCGGTGCCGATCCTGCCGAGGCGATCGTCAGCCTCTTGGGGACGTGGACGATTCGGTTACTGCTGATTACGTTGTCGATCTCAACCGTCGCTCGGATCTTCAAGCGCCCGAAGATAGTGACGCTTCGTCGAACGGTCGGTTTGTGGACGTTTGTGTATGCTTGTGTCCACTTTACGGCGTACTTCACACTGCTTGCTGAGTTTAGTATTTCTGCTTGGCTAGAGGATTTTTCAGAGAGGACGTATATCACGGCAGGCATGACGGCTCTTTTGTTGTTGATCCCGCTTGCTGTTACGTCGACACGAAATTGGCAACGTCGTCTGGGACTCCATTGGAGGAAGTTACACACTCTGATCTATCCAGCAGCGATGGCGGCGTTGTTGCATGTCCTGTGGGCTGCTAAGGCCAGTTTTCTGGATGTTTTTATATACGGCCTTGCTCTTGCGATACTGTTTGGAGAAAGGATTGTGGTTAGAATCCGCCGACGCGCGGGTAGGGGCGCAAGCAGCCACTAAATGTTATGAACTCAAATAGTTATTGGCGCGATAACCTTCGCCTCATCGGGATCTGTCTGATCGTATGGTTTACGTGTTCCTACGGGTTCGGCGTGCTCTTGGTTGACGAATTAAATCGGATTCAATTTGCAGGATTCAAGCTTGGCTTCTGGTTCGCTCAGCAAGGGAGCATCTACGTTTTTCTGGTATTGATTTTCTTCTACGCGCACCGCATGGCATCGATTGACAAAAAACACGATGTGGACGAGGACTGATGGACCTTCAGACACTGACCTACCTTGTCGTCGGAGCAACGTTTGCGCTCTACATTGCGATTGCATTTAAGTCCAAAGCCCGAAGCACGGGCGACTTCTATGTTGCGGGAAAGAACGTGCACCCCATTGCAAATGGCATGGCGACAGCGGCGGATTGGATGTCCGCGGCATCATTTCTGTCAATGGCGGGATTGATTGCATTTCTCGGATACGACGCATCGGTGTACTTGATGGGTTGGACGGGTGGATACGTACTCTTAGCTCTCCTGTTAGCCCCTTATTTACGTAAGTTCGGTAAGTTTACGGTCCCCGAGTTTATTGGGGATCGGTACTATTCACAGACCGCTCGAGTCGTGGCGGTGATCTGTTTGATTGTCATTTCGTTTACTTACGTTGCGGGACAAATGCGTGGTGTGGGTATTGTCTTTTCCCGATTTCTAAGTATCCCAATCGAATTGGGACTTATCGTTGGCATGGCGATTGTGTTTTTGTATGCAGTGCTTGGCGGTATGAAGGGCATTACCTACACCCAGGTCGCACAATACTGTGTACTCATATTCGCCTACACACTGCCGGCGGTATTCATCTCGTTCCAAGTCACGGGCAATCCGATTCCTCAGCTTGCATTTGGTAGTGAAGTCGCGCCCGGTGTAAGTTTGTTAGAAAAGTTAGATCAGATTGTCACGGATCTTGGCTTCGCCGAGTATACGTCCGGAACAAAAAGCACGATCGACGTGTTCTTTATTACGTTGGCGCTCATGGTTGGGACTGCTGGACTGCCGCACGTGTTAGTTCGATTCTTCACGGTGCCGAAGGTGCGAGACGCTCGTGCGTCAGCGGCATGGGCGCTTCTTTTTATTGCGGTTCTCTATACCACCGCACCCTCGGTAGGCGCGCTTGCACGCCTGAACCTGACAACGACGATACAGCGATCCCCAGTGGGTACTGAAAATGCAAACATGGTGTATGCGGAGCGCCCTGAGTGGTTTCGAACGTGGGAGGATACGGGGTTGTTGCGGGTCAACGACCTCAACAACGACGGTAAAGTCCAGTATTACAACGATACGGATCCCGATTTTGCACCTCGCGCAAAAGCGATGGGTTGGAAAGGTAATGAATTGACCGTTGACCGGGACATCATTGTTCTAGCCAATCCAGAGATTGCAGGGTTGCCAGATTGGGTGATCGCGTTCGTGGCCGCAGGAGGAATAGCTGCCGCGCTATCAACCGCGGCCGGGTTGTTATTGGTCATTTCCGCTGCGGTATCCCACGACCTCGCAAAGAGTGTGTTTGCACGGAGTCTTTCGGATCGTGCCGAATTGCGTGTGGGGCGCATTAGTGCGGGTGTTGCGATCCTTTTGGCGGGGTATTTGGGGTACAACCCGCCGGGATTTGTGGCCCAGGTGGTGGCGCTTGCCTTCGGTTTGGCAGCGGCTTCGCTGTTTCCGGCAATTCTTCTCGGGATATTCAGTATGCGGGTGAATCGAGAAGGAGCCATCGCAGGGATGCTAACCGGGCTCTTGTTTACGATGGGATACATTGTTTATTTTAAGGGTATTTTCATCGAGCCCTTGGCCGAGAATATCGCTGCTAACTGGCTGTTTGGGATTTCTCCGGAAGGGATAGGCGCCGTGGGAATGATTCTCAATTTTACGGTTTCGCTAATCGTTAGTGCCGCGACGAAAAAACCACCCGAGGGCGTTCGTGTAATGGTCCAAAGCATCAGGGTGCCGCGATCAAACTAGCCGCAGAAAAGTGTACGGTTTGCCGTCCCGGCAGTCCCCGCGTGGATTCTCGGAAAAGCGTCGACTTGTTAGAAAGTCTACCGAATTGGGAGATTGGTACCGAGTCGGAAGTTCCTACGTTGCGCCGGCTATACCGGTTTGACGATTTCACTCAAGCTCTTGAGTTCACGAATCAAGTCGCAGCGCTCGCCGAGGCTGAGGACCACCATCCGCGCATTGTTATGGAGTGGGGGTCTGTTCAAGTCAGCTGGTGGACACATGTTGTTAGGGGCTTGCACTACAACGATTTCATCATGGCTGCGCGTTGCGAGGATGAATTTAGAAGATGAATACTTTCCCGTAACCTGTTAGTTTTGATCGCTTGGGGTAGGAAAGGGACACCTATTTTGGCTCGAAATAGTAAAGCGCCGACGGCGGCCTCGATTAATAAAACACGCGAGGCAATTCAACGTGACGTCGATGCGTTTCTCGCGTCTGGCAAGAAAATCGAACAGATTCCGGCTGGCGTCAGCGGTCAAGACAACTTCAAGGGTAGTAAGCACATCGTCATCTCGAGGCGCCCAAAGCAGGCACCACAACGTTAGTTCTTTAGGGGGGTGTAAGCACTCCCGCGAAAAGTGAACCGCGATTGTTTACGCGGTTTGCACTACCGACGTTCGGGTCGTTGCTTTGGTCGTGCGTTACAATTACCGCTCTCATATCGGATCGCGTCTGATGGTTGCAGTGCCTTTGGAATACCTCCGTGGTTTGGGCATTGATGTTTGGGTACCCAAGCAAACGGTTGGGAATACCGCAGAAAGGCGCGTTGTGCAGGTCGGGGTAGAACCTAAGATTCAGCCGTCGGGAAACGAGGCGACGCCGTTATCGAGCGGTTCCACGGTGGGACCTCGTTTCACCATTCGAGGGTTTCGACTCGAACGAGTGTTGGGTCTGGTGGCGGAGGAGGCGTTTGCCGACATGTCGTTGATACTTGATATTGCCAGGGCGATAAACGGTTTCAAATCTGTTGAGGTAGACGAATTTGTCTTCGTTTGGCCACAGGTCCAAGGATCTGAAACTTCCTGGGATGACGC
>PBGU01000049.1 GCA_002719135.1 Gammaproteobacteria bacterium | reverse complement strand
AGGTGGCGAGGAACTGCACAATAATCATCACACCTACCCGAATTCAGCCAAGCTATCCGTTCGACCTTGGGAATTTGATTTGGGTTGGTTTTGGATACGTTGTTTTCAGTTGTTAGGCCTTGCTAAACCGCTGTATACGGGTCCGGTGGTCGAGAGGGTGGATGGTAAGAAGCAGATCGATATGGACACCACATGGGCCGTTTTAAATGACCGCTTCGAGGTCATGGCTCGTTATGCTGAGGAAGTGGTGGGCCCTCTCGTGGAAGAGGAATATCGACGGGCCGATAAGGCCACAAGGCAAATGCTGAAAAGAGCAAAGTCCATCCTTTGTCGTGAGGAGACGCTGATTAAGGAAGTAGAACGACAGCGCATCTCCCGTATTGTGGACAACATCCCCGTGTTGGCGACTATCTATGAAATGCGCGTTGAGCTACAGGCGGTTTGGTCGAAAAGGGGCGGCAATGGTGATGAGCTTCTAATCGCATTCAAGGAGTGGTGCGGTACGGCAGAAGCTACTGGGATTCATGCATTGCGGGATTTTGTGGTAGAGCTCAAGTCCTACTCTGTACCGAGGCTCGTAAGCACTACATCCTCGTAAGCGTCGCGATTCCCAGGCAATCGAGTCCGGTTTCAAGCGTTTTCGCTGTATGCACACAAAGAGCCAGTCGGCTCTCGCGATCTTTCTCAGGAGCATCGAGAACGGGGCAAGTTTCGTAGAACCGCATAAAGCGAGACGTAAGTTCGTACAGATACGCGCAAAGATGGTGCGGCATCGCTTCCCGCCCTACCAATTCAAGAGTTTCCTGGAAACGACAAATTTGGACGGCTAGCTCCCGTTCGTTCTGATTTTCCAATGTGATGTCTTTTCTATACGACTCAGGGTCGAAATTCCCGCGCGCAAATAAACTTTGAATACGCGCGAATGCGTACTGAAGGTACGGGGCCGTGTTGCCTTCAAACGCAAGCATGCTGTCCCAATCGAACGTGTAGTCGTTAAGACGGTTTTTTGAAAGATCCGCGTATTTGATCGCGCCGATAGCTATTGCGTGTACTACCTCATCAAATTCAATTTCGTCAAGGTTCGAGCTTTTTGAACGAACGACGGCTCGTGCCCTCTCGTGGGCTTGTTCCACAAGCTGGGCAAGGGGGATAGTCGAGCCGTCTCGTGATCGGAAGGGTCGACCGGTGCTATCGAGTAATTTGCCGAACGGATGGTGTTCTAGTTTCGTAGATTTAGGAACGAATTCACTAGCATGGGCGACCGCAAATAACATGCGGAAATGCAGATTTTGTCTGCCGTCGGTGAAATAAAGTATCCGATCCGCGTTAAGTACCTTGTGTCGGTACCTCAGGGCTGCTAGGTCTGTTGTGTGATAAAGGTACCCGCCGTCGGACTTTTGTACGAGCATGGGCAGCGGCTTGCCTTCCTTACCAGTAAACTCTTTAAGAAACACGCATTTAGCGCCGTCCGAGAGACTTAGAAGCCCTGCTTGATCGAGGTCTGTCACGACCTGAGCAAGGTCGTTGTTGTAGGCGCTTTCTCCTCGCGTATGGTCTGGATTCAGAGAAATGTTGAGTTGATCGTAGATGCGCTGCATGTGAGATGACGAAAGCTCAATGAATTGTTTCCATTGGGTCAAAGCAGCCTCTTTCCCCGACTGTAAATCGACGACGAATTTGCGTGCGGTTTCTGCGAAAGCTGGGTCATTTTCAAACCGCTCGCTCGCGAGAGCATAGAAATGGTCGAAGTCTCCTAGGTCATTGCTTGATTGATCTTGTCCTTCCAAATAGGCCACGAGCATGCCGAACGGTGTTCCCCAATCGCCGATATGGTTTTGCCTGTATAAAGTATGACCAAGTAATTCGAGTGTCCGAGCAGTAGCATCCCCAATCACCGTGCTTCTTAGGTGTCCCACGTGAAGGCTTTTTGCCAGATTGGGAGAGGAATAATCGATAACAATGCGCTCGGGTTTAGCCGCCGGCGTAACCAGTTGGGCGCGCGCGAGGGTTCCTTTAAGAAATTCCTGGCTTAACGTGAGATTGATGAATCCTGGGCCAGCAATCTCGGTTTCCGCAACTATCCCGGTCAAGTCGGAGGCGCCGACGACGTCTTCTGCCAGCTTCCGCGGATTGGTCTTTAAACGCTTGGCGACCGCCATGGCCCCGTTAGCTTGATAATCCCCGTATTCGGGACGACTAGCCGGGGACACTAGGGCGGGTGCCCATTCTTTGGTAACCCGTCCGAATGCCTCACCGAGGCGTTCGTCGAGAAGTTGTCGTACGTTCATGGACTCAGGCGGGATCCACGTCTTCAGCCTGCCAGCCCTTGGACCGTTCGACGACAGTGAAAGTCACCCTCTGACCGTCGCTTAGGTTGGCTCGCTGGCCGCCGTGAGCGCTGACGGAACGGTGATGAACAAATATTTCGTCGCCGTTTTCGCGAATGATGAAACCAAAACCTTTGGTGCGATTGAACCATTTAACGAGGCCTTCTTCGCGTGGCGCGTTGGATGATTTGAGTTGGCTCTGGTCTCGGCCACTTCGAGGTGGTCGTGGGGATGCTTGTGATCTACGCGAACTCGGGCGTGGGCCGGTAAGCCTCGCGTTCACTCGGATGGTAATTAACGAGGCAAAGACCGAAGCGATTGACATTGATACCAACAGGTACCACGAATTCTCGGGGAGTAGTCGATCGTAGATTTGGGTGGCAACGCCTATGAAGAGGAGGGAAGTGGAGACCGCGGTGACGAGGACCTTCATGAGACTGATCCGTAAAAGAGGCGATCATACCCTAGGGGACGCGGATCCTTCAGGAAGTTTGAGTAACCGAAGGCTGCGGCCGTGGGGAACTTCGACAAACAATGTGAAGATCAGGGGTCCCTGAGATCGTCCGAAAGACGCCCGGATGCGGCGCTGCCTGGACGCTGCACTTCGGGTCGACGACGGGCGCTAAGAATCACTATCGGTTCTAACGGCACACCGGCCATTTCTTGGAGAATCCCAGTTTCCGCAAATTCAATGATCTCGGCGACATCAGTACCGGCGACCAGGTGGCCGAACACGGTATAACCTGGTTTTCCGGGTAGAGCGTCCAGGTGCTTATTCGCACTTAAATTAATGAAAAATTGACTGCTGGCCGAATCGGGGTCTTCTAGGCGAGCCATCGACAACGTTCCCTTCTGATTTCTCAGGCCATTAAATGATTCGTTGGGGATTTCGCGGGGACCTTCCCGACGTTGCATTCGTACATCGTAACCTCCGGTTTGGATGACGAATCCAGCTATCACTCGGTGGAAAATCAGGCCGTTATAAAAACCCGCGTCGACTAATTCAAGGAAGTTGGCAACGGTGTGAGGAGCTCGTTCCATGTCCAGCGTCGCGATCATGGTTCCGACAGAGGTATTAATGACAACTTGCGGTTGCTCGACGCTAGCTGTGGTATTGCCGTACGCCATCATGGTAACGCTGCCGATCAAGATTAAGCGCGCCATCGACCAATCGTATGTCCGGTTTTGACTAAGCACTCGCTTGTCTTACCGGTTGTAACGTGTGCCAATTCCGACATACGCGAGGGCAGACGTTCAAAGTTGTGTCCATGGTGAAGATGTCGCGTTGCACATTTGCGTCACATATAAAATCCGTTGATGGCGTATTATACAAGCCTCGAACGAGTCCCTTTCGTGGCGACTGGCTCTGCCGACGAAGGTAGACGACCCGACGAGAGTACTTGGTTTAATAAACTTGTGGTTGTATGTCCGAACCTCAAATTAGCTTAACTCAAAGTCCCTCTGTCGTACCAAGGCACGTCGCCATCATCATGGACGGAAATCATCGCTGGGCGAAACGGAGGCTGTTGCCGGGCGCTGCGGGACATCAAGCAGGCGCTCGGAACGTAAGATATGTCGCGGAGTTATGCGCTGATTTGGGGGTCGAATACCTCACATTATTTGCGTTCAGCACAGAAAATTGGAATCGGCCGCAAAAAGAGATTGATCTGTTGATGCGCCTAATGGGCGGAATGCTCGAGAACGATGTCGAGGAATTACACGCAAAGGGCGTACGACTACGCATTATTGGCGATCGGAGCAGATTCTCCGCAAAAATTCAGTTGCTCATGGCGCGAGCCGAACAAATAACCCGGTTAAATGATCGTTTGTATTTGACGATTGCAGCTAACTACGGTGGTCGGTGGGATATCGCCGGTGCTGCGCGTGAGATGGCGTTGGCGGTTAAACGCGGTGAGCTCGATCCTGATTCGGTCGATGAATATACGTTTGAAAATTACCTATCGATGCGGGATTTACCGCAGCCAGATCTGTGTATCCGCACCGGTGGCGATCACCGTATTAGTAACTTCTTGTTATGGGATCTGGCGTACACAGAGCTTTATTTTACTGACGCCTATTGGCCAGAATTCGACGAAGTGCATCTTGAATCTGCATTCAGCGACTATCAGGGGCGGCAGCGGCGCTACGGTAGGCGCAACAAGTAGTGCTCAGGCTCCGCGTGATCACGGGTCTCGTTCTCGGACCCACAGTGATCGCCGCGATCGTCTTTTCTGAACCTTGGCAATTAGCGCTATTTTTTCTTCTATTTATTAGCTTTGGTTTATACGAGTGGGCTGGACTATCGGGAATCCCGACGCCCCTGCTACGGTTCGTTTACGTGTTTTCTGGTGCGTTGATGGCGCTTTTTCTCTGGCTCTCACCTGATATCTGGTATCAGGTTGTGATTGCTGTGAGCGTCGTTTGGGTAGCCGCAGTCGTTGTTGTTGTCACTTATCCGCGCTTTTCAACAACGATCAAAGTGCCTGTGGTGATGGGATCTCTAGGTTGGTTAGTGTGCATTGGCGGTTGGCTCGCCGTGAACTTAATTCGCCAGCAACCGAACGGTCGTTGGCTGGTTCTATGGTTAATCGTGGTCATAGCAGCCGCGGATACCGGGGCGTATTTCGCGGGTCGGCGATTTGGTAACGCCAAGCTGCTTCCGAGCGTCAGCCCAGGAAAGACCTGGGAAGGCGTATGGGGTGGATTAGTCTTGGGGATTTTGATAGGCCAGATCGTAGTAACAATGGGCGGTCTCGTTGGCCTATTTGGGTCGGTTGGTTGGTTGATTTTGACCGTATTTGTTGTGGCTGTTTCGATCGTCGGTGATCTCTTTGAGAGTGTCGTAAAACGAATTTCCGACACAAAGGACTCGGGCGGTGTGCTTCCGGGGCACGGTGGCATTCTCGATCGAATCGACTCTTTGCTTGCTGCGGCACCGGTCTTTGCGCTTTTGACGATGCTGTCATGAGTCTGTGCTGTTATGATTCCGGCTTGAGGTTGCCTTTTTCGGAATCCCCGATAGGCAACAGCGCTACCTGAAGACGGTCAAAAGGTTCCAGATCCAACGGTATGGAATTTCTTCAATACTTACTTTACTTGCTGCTGACGCTGGGCATTCTGGTGACGGTCCATGAATTTGGACACTTCTTTGTCGCGCGAATGTCCGGCGTGGACGTGGTTCGTTTTTCGATTGGATTTGGTCGCCCGCTTCTGAACTACACCGATTCGAAAGGGACTGAATTTGTACTAGCAACGATCCCCTTAGGGGGCTATGTCCAAATGCGCGAGGATGAACCTGATGAGGAGGACCGTGATCAAGCCGTCCGAACATTCCCTAGTTTGTCAGTCGGCTGGCGAATTGCTATTGCGTTAGGGGGTCCGGCTGCCAATTTCTTTTTTGCATGGATGGTCTACTGGGTCCTTTTTGCAGCTGGTACGACCGTGGTCGTGCCGGTTCTGGGATCGCCTGATTCAGATACGGTAGCTCACGTTGCAGGTATTCGAGGTGGCGAGGAAATTATCCAAGTTGACGATGCTGTTACGCCGTCGTGGTCGCAAGTAAACATGCAATTAGCGGCGCGCTTGGGCGATTCGGGCAAGATCAAAGTAACCACGAGTCGACGTGGAGAGCGTGCCGATTATTGGTTGCCCATTGATCGTTGGCATGCGGGAGTTGATGACCCAAACCTGATGGATTCGCTTGGTTTGACGATGAGCTTCGAACCCGTCATTGCACGAGTAGAGGTAGGCAGTGTCGCCGAAGCGGGAGGGTTGTTGTCAGGAGATCGGATCCTATCGATCAACGATGACGTGGTGACAAGCTGGACGGATTTTGTTGATCACGTACGGCAGGGGCATGAGACCGAATTAGTGCTGCGGGTCCGACGACAAACAGGGGACGCCTTCTTGTCGGTTATGCCAGAAACGCGCCAAGACATTGACGGGACAGTTTTTGGTTTTGCGGGTGTGGCACCGGTCGTACCCACGCGGAAAGTACAGTTTTCTGTCGGCGAGGCACTATGGCGGGGAATCGAGGAAGTACAGTCAAAGACGACGTTAACATTGGGGCTATTAAAAAAAATGGTGCTGGGTCTTGTGTCGACTCGCAATCTTTCTGGGCCCATCACGATTGCCAAAGTGGCGGGTGATTCGGCACAAGCAGGCTGGCAGAACTTTTTTAACGTACTTGCACTTCTCTCAATCAGTTTAGGGGTCATCAACTTACTTCCAATACCGCTACTAGACGGTGGCCACCTGCTGTTTTACGGGATTGAGATCGTAATCGGAAAACCGGTTCCAACGCGCGTGCAGACCCTTGGAGTCCAGATTGGTATTGTCGCTGTAGCCGGTATGATCGCGCTCGCCTTCTATAACGATTTCGCGAGGTTGCTTGGGTAAGTCAATGCGGACGGTACTGGTCATTAGCCTTTTCCTGCTCGCATTGCCATTGCGGGCCGAGGTCGCAAGCTTTGAACTTTCGGATATCCGATTGCAAGGATTGCAGCGTGTGTCCGCAGGTACGGTCTTTAACGAATTACCGGTGAACGTCGGAGACTCCATCGATGGCGTGACCATCCGTCAACTCATTCGCGGTTTATTTCGTACGGGTTACTTTGATGACATCACTATGGCTCGTGATGGCGACGCCTTGATCATCACTCTGCAGGAGCGGCCTGCGATTGAGGCAATCCAGATCGAAGGCAATAAAGCGATTAAAGACGAGTCTTTGTTCGAAGGTCTTGCTGAACAAGGATTGCGGGAAGGTGAGATATTTAAACAGTCGACGCTTGAACGAGTTGCGATCGAACTCGAGCGCCAATACGTCGCCCAGGGACGTTACGGATCGGGAATTGAGACGAAGGTCGACAAATTGCCTCGTAACCGGGTCGCCATTTCAATCGATATTGTAGAAGGAAAAAGTTCGGGCATTCGGCACATCAACATTGTAGGAGCGACGGTATTCGACCAAGACGAATTACTCGACGAACTTGAGCTTAAGCATCCGACGCTTCTCGGGTTTATACGTGGAAAGGACAAATATTCCAGAGAAAAGCTTCAAGGGGATATGGAAACGCTTGAGTCGTATTACCAAGATCGAGGCTATGTCGAATTTCGGGCCGCATCCACACAAGTTAGCGTGGCGCCAGACCGCCGCCAGGTCTATTTAACGATTAATGTCGAGGAAGGCGCGAAATATACCGTTAACGAGGTTGACCTGGTGGGGGAGCTCGGGGAGGTAAAACCCGAACAGCTGGAGGCACTTTTTGTAGTGCGACCAGGACAAATATTCTCCCGTGCACTGGTTACTGTAACTGAAGAGCGGATCATAGGAGTACTCGGCAACTCGGGATACACCTTCGCCGAAGCAACTGGAATTCCAGAAGTTCACGATGATGGAAGTGTGGACGTGAAGTTCATGGTGAATACGGGTCAGCGAGCGTATGTGCGACGGATTTCTTACGCGGGAAACGCGACGACGCAGGATGCAGTATTACGACGTGAGATGCGTCAATTGGAGGGCGCGTGGGCGTCAACACGAGCTATTGACCTCTCTAAAATCCGGTTGGAGCGATTAGGCTATTTTCAGGAAGTGAACGTGGAAACCCCGGCGGTCCCAGGTCGGGACGATCAGATTGATGTTGAGTTTTCGGTGAAGGAACAGCCTACAGGGAGTCTCTCGGGAACGTTAGGTTACGCAGAATATTCTGGCTTAATACTCGGGGCTAGTTTTCAGGAGACAAATGTAGGTGGAACCGGCAACAGCTTCGGCCTCGGCGTGAGCTGGAGTAAATACATGAAGTCGATCAACTACAATTTCTTTGACCCTTACTTCACGGCAGACGGTATTAGTCGCGGTTATAACCTGTTTTATCGCGAGACGAATTACGATGCCCGTAATTTGGCTCGCTTTTCCACCGACTCCCTTGGGGGTGGCGTTAATTTTGGTTTCCCGTTGAGTGAGACCCAACGCTTGCAGTTCTCTCTTACCGTGGAACAGACTGAGATTACGCAGGGATTTCTTGCGGCCCAGGAAATTTCCTCTTTCGTCAATGCTGAAGGAAACGAGTTCCTCAACTACAAGCTTGAAAGTTCGTGGCGTAGTGTAACTTTGAATCGCGGCATGTTTCCTACCCGTGGTCAGTCTCACATTGGAACTCTAGAAGTCGCGATTCCGAGTAGTGATCTAGAGTTTTACCGCGTGACTTACAAAAGCGATTTTTATTTTCCAGTACCGCTTGTTCCGCAATCTCACCTATGGGCACTGCGGTTAAGAGCCAAATTGGGCTACGGTGCGGCATTTGGCGCCACTAATACCTATCCGTTTTATGAGCACTTTTTTGCAGGTGGCTTTGGCTCGGTGCGCGGCTTTGAAAACAGCACACTCGGCCCTCGCACGCAACCGATCGAAGGGCTCTATTATCGGGATGCAAGGGGTGACCCGTTTGGCGGCAACGCCCTCGTGGAGTTAAGTGGAGAATTGATTTTTCCGTTACCGTTAGTCGAGCAGATCGGCCAGATACGTTCTCTCTTTTTTGTCGATATTGGTAACGTCTTTAACACTAATTGTCCCTCGGGTACGGTAAATTGTTTCGACTTGTCGTTGGAGGAATTGCGCTATTCCACTGGACTCGCGATTACGTGGCTCACGGCGATGGGACCGATGTCGTTTGCGCTGACATTCCCGCTCAATACCGGTCCGTTTGATGAGATCGAACGATTTTCGTTCGAGCTCGGCAAAACGTTCTAATTGAGTTGCTTTCAGGCCTATACTCCGCGTCTAGAACGTCCATGGCTGTTGTTGCGGATCCCAAGAACAAGAAGGAGAAGTATGGTGCGTAAGAAATCGAAGAAGTGGCTTTTACCGGCGGTTTTGCTTTTGTCTCTTAGTTCTCAAGCTGAATTGAAGATCGTAGTAATTAATGCAGAGCAGGCGATTCTTCAGAGTGAGGAAGGCAAAGCAAAGATTGAAGCTATTCGAGCAGCGGTCGAAGCCGATGAACTCAAGATCCAATCCCTTAGCGATCAAATGAAGTCGCTTCAGGAACGCTTGGCAAAGGACGCGGAAGTTATCTCCGATGGAGAGAAACAGAAACTCCAAAAGGAAATCGAGGATTTAAATATCGATGCGCAGTTCGAGCTCCAAAAATACCAAAAGAAGGGCAATGAACTTCAGCAAGATCTTATGCGGGAAATGACGCCGAAACTTCAGGCCGTGCTTCAGGATTTAATTGAGGTCGAGGGATACGATCTCGTTATGCCGAGAGCAGGGCTCCTCTACACGAACGCGAAACACAACATAACCCGTAAAGTCACTGAGAAGTTAAACGAAAAACAGTGATGGAATAGGCCGGCCAGCGCCTGTGAAGCTTGCTGAAATCGCTGTGCTCGTTGATGCGGAACTTGTCGGCGATGGTGGTACGAAAATTACCGGCCTTGGCCCGATAGAGACTGCCGCTCGGGGGGAGCTCACGCATCTTTCGAGCCGCACTTACCGAAAATACCTTGTTCATACATCTGCATCCGCCGTCATCTTGCAGGTAAACGATTTAGCGAGCTGTCCTACCAATGCACTCGTTGTTGAAAATCCATACCATGCGTTCGCCGTCGCGTCGATGTTGTTTGAGAAGCGTCCTAGGCTGCCGGTCGGAATTCAAGAACCCGCGTCGGTCGATGGCTCCGCAACGCTTGGGGAAGGCGTCAGAATTGGAGCCTTCGCCAGAATTGAGTCAGAGGCAATCCTTGCCGATGGCGTAGAGGTCGGGTCCGGTGCATACGTTGGAGAAGGATGTGTGATCGGGACCGATACAGTCGTTATGCCACGAGCGGTTTTGTATCACGGAGTTCGCGTCGGGGCTCGTTGCATGATCCATAGTGGCGCGGTAATAGGCGCTGACGGATTTGGGTTCGCGCCGGACGTAAAAGGTCACCTGCAGCCAATCGCACAAATCGGAGGAGTTCGTCTTGGAGATGATGTCAGCGTGGGTTCGTGCACGACGATAGATAGGGGGACCATCGAAGATACCGTGGTGGGTGATGGCGTGAAGATTGATAACCAGGTGCAGATTGGTCACAACTGCCAAATCGGAGACCACACTGTAATTTGCGGGTGCGTCGGGATGGTAGGGAGCACGGTGATCGGCCGCAACTGCATGATTGGCGGTGCTGTCGGTATGGCAGGCGACGGACCAATCCGCTTAACGGACGGGGTAATGGTTAGCGCGATGACCCATGTCTCGCGGTCCATTGACGAACCAGGGTTGTATTCGGGAGGTGTACTGCACGACAAGTCGGCTCGTTGGAAGCGTAATGCGTTGCGGTTCGGCGAAATCGACCAACTCGCGAAACGGCTAGCCCGACTCGAAAAAAAGACAGACCCAGGACGACAAAACGATTAAGGTTCGGACGTTGTCGAATCGACTCACAGTGCTATGGACATAGACGAGATATTCGAATATCTCCCGCACCGGTACCCATTCCTTCTCGTTGATCGGGTGACAGAAATCCATCCGGGAAAAGATATTCGAGGGTACAAAAACGTAAGTATTGGCGATCCTTTTTTCCAGGGTCATTTTCCGGACCACCCCATTATGCCGGGCGTTCTTCTCATTGAAGCCATGGCGCAGATAGCGGGAATCCTTGCATTTAAGACGCGAGACAACAGTCCGGCTGAGGGTTACCTGCACTACTTGGCCGGGACCGATAAGACCCGTTTCAAGCGCCCGGTCGTGCCGGGTGATCGACTGTTGCTTGAAGCCACCATTCTGACGCATCGTCGCTCAATGATGAAATTTGACTGCAACGCCTATGTCGACGACGAACTTGCTTGTACAACGGAGTTGCTATGCGCGGAACGCAAAATCTAATGCAGGGATCCCGAAAAAGGGCCTTTGATTGAATCGTGAGAGATCGGTGATTCGACCGTGAAGCTTGAGATGAGTTAGGCGTGAGCCATGGTGCGATCGGACCACTAATACATGGCTAAACCAACCTTGACGATTGGCATCGTCGCCGGTGAAGAATCCGGGGATATTCTAGGGTCGCGACTCATGCGCGCGTTAGCTAGGCGAGCCACGAGCCTTCGATTTATAGGCGTGGGTGGGGATCAAATGGTTGAGCAAGGTCTTGAATCGCTCGCAACTATTGAGGAGCTGTCGGTTAATGGATTTGTAGATCCGCTTAAGAGGTTACCCACGTTAGTACGGATCATCCGCCGCTTGTATCGATGTTTTAGGGAAGCCGATGTGGTCGTGGGAATCGATTTCAACGTGTTTAACCTATTGCTCGAACGGCTGCTAAAGCGTCGGGGTGTACCGACGGCCCACTATGTCAGCCCCGCGGTATATGCGTGGAGACGAGGTAGGATTCGTAAGATCGGCCGCTCCACTGATGTGGTGATGGCACTATTTCCTTTCGAGCCACCCTTGTATCGCGATTCCGGTGTTCGAGCAGAATTTGTTGGACATCCGCTTGCGGACGACATAGATCCGAATGTAGAANCGGGCGAAAGAAGCGCNCGCGCGCGCGCCGATCTGGGGCTNCCAGCTGATGCNCTCGTGGTGGGGCTGTTGCCTGGCAGTCGTCTTTCCGAAGTCCGATTTCTCGGGGACTTGTTCATTGACGCTGCCGAGCAGGCCGTGGCTAGAATCAACCCTGGCGGTCGGCACTATCCTTCGGCCGTCCTAGTTATCCCTTGTGTTAGTGAAAAAATACAAGCTCTTTTGACAGAAATTGTTGCAAAAAAGACCCAGATCGAGGTGCGGTTAGTCGAAGGCAATTCCGAGCGAGCTATCGCCGCGTCCGACGTTGTTCTAACTAAGGCTGGAACAAGCACACTAGAGGCACTGCTTTTAGGTCGACCTATGGTAGTGAGCTATCGTTTGGGAGGGTTCAGTTATTGGATCGCTAAAAGATTGATTCGATCNGAATTCGTTGCACTCCCTAATATNTTGGCTGGTTACAGCATAGTNCCCGAGTTGCTTCAAAANGACGCGACTCCCCGTCGTCTAGCGAACGCTCTNGNGGAAGAGATCAAACGATTTGAGAACGANGAAGGTCTNAGACATNCCTTTAAGGAGATCCANGGCAAACTGAGATGTGGAGCGTCCGAGCGNGCTGCGGATGTTGTTATGTCATTGGTNTCCGATCAAATATGAATACNCAAGNNGNGNGGAGTNGTTCNTATCCANTCGTAANTANAACAGCTGGNATTGATGAGGCAGGTCGAGGTCCNCTGGCNGGACCCGTGGTGGCAGCGGCNGTTGTTTTGGACCCCNACAAACCCATTAANGGGCTNNACGATTCGAAAGCACTTAAACACAAAGTTAGACTAGNNCTCAAAGANGAAATCCAAGAACGNTCGATCGGCTGGGCGTTGGGCTGCGCCNATGTTGAAGAAATCGACCGATTAAATATATTGCAAGCCACGTTNTTAGCGATGCGCCGNGCAGTATCCAACCTAGGNATATCGATAGACATGGCCNTGGTCGANGGAAACGTNGATCCNGGCCTCGNCTGCCCGACAANCACNATCGTGCGGGGGGATACCAANGTGGCAGCGATTAGTGCTGCATCAATCCTAGCCAAAGTCNNNCGTGACNACNTNATGGTATCTGCGTCNAAGGATTNTCCGGAATACGGNTTCGATCGNCATAAAGGATACGGAACGCGCNAGCATTTGNTCGCTCTGAAACAGCACGGTCCGAGCATNTTTCANCGAAAAACNTTTGCNCCCGTNCGGGATCTATTGATGAATGACGAAACATCTCAGTAAGCGATCGTAANGANGNCATTTGTTCACCTCTCTTTGCACACCGAATTCTCGATAACCGACGGGCTTGTTCGCGTTGANGCNCTCGCAGAACGCGCCNGGNAAATGGGCNTTCCNGCGGTGGCGGTCACTGATCTAGGCAATCTTTTCGGCATGTTGAAGTTCTATAAGGCNTGTAGGGCCGAGGGCGTCAAACCCATTGTGGGGCTGGAATTGGAGATGCGTGAGGAAGCGAGGTCGTACCGGNTNATCGTNTTAGCTACTAATCAAAGNGGTTACCANAATCTGCTCAAGCTCGCATCTCGTTCCTANATTCGGTCTCAGGATCGAGGGACNTTTCAAAAGGNGTGGCTCGAAGAGTTGAATGAGGGCCTGATTCTCCTATCGGGTGGGCNTCGCGGCGACGTAGGNATGGCGCTGATAAATAGTGAANTGTCCGAGGCGATCGAACGNGCAGAGCANTGGAGGAATGTCTTCACNAACCGTTATTACATCGAGTTGTCTCGAACNGGGCACTCCGACGAAGACGAGTACATTGNNGCCGCGGTTNCGNTNGCGGAATCTANNGGGATTCCCGTGGTGGCGACNAATAANGTCCGNTTTCTAGATGCTNANGATTTCGAAGCNCANGANGCTCGGGTATGTATACAAGAAGGTCGAACGCTCGATGATCCGCGTCGCGAACGACGTTTTTCCGATCAACAATACCTCCGCTCCGGCCNCGAGATGGCCGCGNTGTTTGCCGATATTCCTGAAGCACTAGAAAACTCCTATGAAATAAGTCGCCGTTGTAATTTGCTGNTNGATCTCGATACCTATCACTTGCCGATTTATCCNGNACCCGAGGNCACAACGCTTGAAGAACTANTGACTTCAACAGCTCACGAAGCGCTTGANGATTATTTTCGGNAGGCNAGNTCNGGATCGGACGAGGTGGATCGNGCNAAATATATCGATCGNTTAGATTACGAACTCGGTGTTATCAACGAAATGGGTTTCGCNGGCTATTTCTTGATCGTAATGGAGTTCGTCAACTGGGCGAAACAACGCAAAATTCCTGTAGGTCCTGGTCGCGGTTCGGGTGCGGCNTCGTTGGTGTCGTTCTGCCTGGGCATCACNGANATTGATCCTTTGCAATACGATCTTCTGTTTGAACGNTTGTTGAATCCAGAACGTGTTTCGATGCCGGATCTNGACATTGATTTTTGTATGGAGCGACGCGACGAAGTTATCAANCACGTNGCNGAGTTGTACGGGGCNGAGGCCGTTAGTCAAATAGCTACCTTTGGCACCATGGCTGCTAAAGCTGTGGTNAGGGATGTCGCCAGGGTACAAGGAAAGCCCTACGGACTTGCTGATCGATTGTCCAAAATGATCCCATTTGAAGTGGGCATGACGCTTGATAAGGCAGTGGCCCAGGAANAGGAGCTTCGTGAATTCATCGACGAAANCGATGANGTGGCTGAAATCATGGACATGGCGTACCNNTTAGAAGGTCTCGTACGTAACGTGGGCAGACACGCTGGGGGTGTCGTNATNGCCCCNTCNGCNCTTGAGTCNTACGTTCCNCTCTACACAGAAACNATGGGAGCGGCGANGGTCTCCCAGTTCGATAAAGACGATGTCGAAGNAGCAGGCCTGGTCAAGTTCGATTTTCTNGGACTTAAAACNTTGACGATAATTGATTGGGCGGTAACNGATATTAATCACTCTCGGCAGCNGTGCGGTGACGAACCCATCGATATTCGAGCGATTCCGCTAGACGACGNACCCACCTTTGAGTTCTTGCGATCGGCGGAAACGACGGCGATATTCCAACTTGAGTCGGAGGGGATGAAGGATCTNATTCGTCGGCTTTTACCGGACAACATCAATGACGTGATCGCNCTCGTGGCGTTGTTNCGTCCNGGGCCGCTNCAGTCCGGAGCCGTCGATGACTACATTTCTCGAAAACACANTAAGGNCCNCGTTACCTATCCTCACGNANGGTTGGAATCAGTTTTGAGTACCACNTATGGCGTCATGCTTTATCAGGAAGACGTTATGAACGTTTCNCAAGAACTGGCCGGCTTTAGCCTNGGTCAGGCNGATNTGCTGCGNAAAGCAATGGGTAAAAAGATCCCTGAAGAAATGGCGAAAATGCGGNCTACTTTCNTGGAAGGCACTGCGGNGAACGAAGTGGATGAAACTTTGGCAAATAACATTTTTGATCAAATGGAGAAGTTTGCNGGCTANGCNTTCAACAAAGCCCACTCTGCNGCCTACGCCATGCTNTCATTTCAAACCGCGTGGCTCAAAACTCACTATCCCNNAGAGTTCATGGCGGCCGNTNTGTCAGCAGATATGCAGAATATCGATAAGGTGGTAACGCTNGTTGANGAGGCATCACGAATGGGAATTNCCGTCAGTCCGCCGGACGTGAATCAAAGNGAGTTCAAGTTNAGGGCCGTCGAAGGGTCGATCGTNTACGGNNTGGGCGCGGTAAGGGGTATAGGGGAGGNTCCAGTCNCNGCCATCACCANCGAACGNANACGGGGNAACTTTGTCGACTTACAAGANTTTTGCAATCGNGTTGACGNNNGTCGAGCCAATAAGAAAGTCATCGAGGCGCTAGTCCGNTCTGGCTCCATGGATNGCCTCGCNTCGTCAAATTCTGGGCTGGATCAAATTCGGGCTGAACTNTTGACTGGGATTCATGAGTCGATACAAGGGGCGGAACAAAGCGCTAGGGANCGTTCCCTTGGTATNCACGACATGTTTGGCGGTATAGAAGCCCCTGCTGCAGACATANCNTCGCGGCGTGTTCGGGCGATGGATACAAAGACAAGACTTGANGGNGAAAAAGAGACGCTGGGACTNTATCTGACNGGGCATCCNATNGATGATTACATCGATGAAATTCGNACGTTTTGCCCTACAAAAATTGCTCATTTGCAGGCGGGACNGGGTGCTCGAACNATTACTGGNNTGGTCGTTTCGAATCGATCGAGACGNAGTAAGCGTGGGGAAGGTATGGCCTTNGTGGTTCTCGANGATCAAAGCGGTCGTGTCGAAGTAAGNGTGTTTGGNGACACGTATGCCGAACACCATCAAAAGCTAACGAAGGACGCGGTTCTTATCNTCGAAGGAACAGTCCAACCGGACGAGTATTCTGGTGATCTAAAGNTCCGTGCNGTNGCCGTTTACACGGTGGANGAGGCCCGGCGACGGTTCCGTGGTCGAATTGAAATCTCGACATGCGAGCAAGAGATGGGTGGNGATTTCCCCGGTCGACTGCGTGAGAAACTCGANGTTTANCGNGCNCNGATTGATNCGTCGCAAGGTTGNGAGGTCACGATNGCGTATCGGAATGAAGAAGCGANCGGACGCGTAGTACTTGGAGANGNCTGGCGGGTTCAACCNTCTGATCAACTGCTCGCTTCNTTGCGGGAGGAATTCGGTGTATCTGCTGTCCACTTTCGTTATTCCACTTAACCTCTTCATACCCGTATTAGGCGAATGGGTTTCAATATGTTGCACGTAGCTGAGCGCTAATTCTTGGTGTCGAAGCTGAAGCGTTCCGTATATGCCTCGGTCTCCGAAGCGGCTGCCTCGGTGNATATGCNGTCCGANAGTTGCTTTTGGGTCGCATATTCTGGNGGGCTCGACTCCACCGTATTGTTGAAGGCGGCTTTGGAAGTTTTTGGNNCTACGAGATGNAAGGNAGTTCACGTTAATCATGGGCTGAGNGAAAANGCGGACGATTGGCAGTCTCATTGCCAAAAANTTGCGTCNGAANTGGATCTTCNGATCGAAGTTTTTCGAGCTGAACTTGAGGTAGGTAATGAAGAGCTTGCGGGTCGTCGTTCACGATATNGAATTTGGAGTCAATTGATTAAGGATGGAGATGTACTTGCCACNGCGCATCACGCGGACGATGTTGCNGAAACTCGTCTTTGGCAATTNTTTTCGGGTCGTAGTCCGATCGGAATCCCTGCCAATAGGCCGCTTGGGGAGGGCATGTTAGTANGGCCGTTCCTTGATCTAGAAAGGNAAGAGTTGGCGTTGTTTGCACGAGGGCACCATCTTTCATGGATTGAGGACGACAGTAATTTGGACGAGACCTACGACCGCAATTGGATTCGACACAAGCTTTTACCATTTGTGGGGTCGCGCTTTAGTGATGCTGTGCAACATCTGAGTAGGTTGGACTGGCCGGAATTGCCGTTACGAGAAGCCGAGCCCTTAGATCTAGACTCCGTGGGGTTAGACGAACGGACGCTGCGTGGATGGCTATGGGCATACGGTATCGTCCCGACGAAAGGACAGCTTACCGAGGTACTTCGACAAATTGAGAGCCCAGGGACGCGTTCAGTCCGCGTTCGAATCAAGGATCAGATCTCGATTCGAGCGTATCGACGACTGCTCTATATAGTTCGCGATTATGAACGTCCAGACAATGCGGCTATTTCCGTTGGAATGGAATGGGGTGATTCCAATGGCACCTTAACCTGGGTTCGGCAAGAAACTGGAATTGCCCTAGGTTATGGTCTTTGCTTGCGACCGCGACAAGGCGGAGAACGAATAACGTTCGGCGGAAAAAATCGTCCGTTAGCGGAGCTATATCGATCTCGCGGCGTCGCACCTTGGGTGCGCGAAAGTTTGCCGCTGTTGTTTGACCGCCAAGAACTGGTTGCGATACCCGGGATAGCATTAGCTGATAATGCAAAAATTCCGGCCGGATTGTGGCCCGAATGGCATTGCTCGATTGAGGTCAAGTAACCCTTTTGCTATTGTGTTCAACCATCTCGGGGAAGCGTTCTGGGAGTACCAACCCGTCCGATGGGCTCTAGATGACGCGATACATTTTTGTGACCGGGGGTGTGGTCTCTTCATTAGGCAAGGGCATAGTGACCGCCTCTCTCGCTGCGATCCTCGAGGCGAGATCTCTCAAAGTTAACATTCTCAAGATGGATCCATACATCAACGTGGATCCAGGAACCATGAGCCCGTTTCAGCATGGCGAGGTGTACGTTACTGTGGACGGTGCGGAAACGGACCTAGATCTTGGGCATTACGAAAGGTTTATTCGCGGTCGGATGAGCCAACGCAATAATTTCACGACCGGAAGCGTGTACGCAGAAGTTCTAAGGAAAGAACGACGAGGTGACTATTTAGGCGCCACCGTACAAGTTATTCCGCACATCACAGATGAGATTAAAAGCCGAATTCTCTCGGTGGCCGAAGGTTACGACGTCATTATTGTTGAAACCGGTGGCACGGTAGGCGACATAGAGTCGCAACCTTTTTTAGAAGCCATAAGGCAACTGCGCCTCGAAGTGGGGGCCCGACATACGCTATTTATCCACCTAACGCTGGTCCCTTATGTAGTGTCTTCTGGCGAAATAAAGACAAAACCGACCCAGCATTCGGTTAAAGAGTTGCGCTCCATCGGTCTACAACCTGATGTCTTGATTTGTCGATGTGAGGACAGGGCTGTGCCGAAGTCCGCTCGGGGTAAGATTGCACTGTTCACGAACGTTGAAGAACGAGCGGTGATTTCGCTGCAAAATGCGGAGACCATTTACCAAGTCCCGCTGATTCTGAACGATCAACACCTAGACGACATCGTGGTTGAAAAGCTAGGACTCGATTGTCCGTCTGCTAACTTGGCTGAGTGGCACGATGTGGTTGATGCACTTATTCACCCACGACGGTCGGTCGAAATCGCCATAGTAGGAAAATATCTAGACCTACTGGATGCATACAAGTCGTTGATAGAAGCCATATCGCATGCGGGCATAGCGACGCGGACCGATGTGGTGATCCGTTACATTGATGCTGAAGAAATAGAGACTAATGGCACACAGGCGTTAGAAGGTGTCCATGCCATATTAGTTCCAGGAGGTTTTGGACAGCGCGGCTTCGAAGGCAAGATTCGAGCGGCTGGTTATGCGCGCGAACATAAAGTGCCGTACCTTGGGATTTGTTATGGGTTGCATGCCGCAATCATCGAATTTGCGCGCAACGTGTTGGGTATAGAGGGTGCCCATTCGACCGAGATTAACCCGAATACAAAAGATCCCGTTATCGGTTTGGTAACGGAATGGCGAGATAAGAAGGGCGTCGTTGAACATAGAAACGTGGATGACGATTTAGGCGGGACGATGCGTTTAGGAGAACAAGCTTGCGCTCTTAAAGATGGCTCGATCGCGCGCGCGATGTACGGAGACAGTGTCGTGCACGAGCGTCATCGGCATCGATACGAGGTTAACAACGAATATGTCGATCGGCTTGAATCTTCTGGAATGTCGGTAGTTGGTCGCAGTCACGCAGATGATCTTGTGGAAATGATAGAGATTCCGGGGAACGGTTGGTTTGTCGCGTGTCAGTTTCACCCAGAATTCAACTCGTCGCCAAGAGATTGCCATCCGTTATTTCGCGGATTTATCGAAGCGGCTAATCAACATGCAGAACACACTAATGATGAAGTCTCCATCGAAGCTGCAGGGAGTTAACCTGTGGTCCGGAACCGGATAAAACAACGAAGATCTGCGTATGGAACTTTGTTCATTTGATGTAGGCAATAGCGATCCTTTCTTCCTGATCGCTGGCCCATGTGTCATCGAAAATGAAGCGACTGCTTTAGAAACATCCGAGCAACTTCGGGAGATCGCGCGTTCGCTCGGGATACATTTCATCTATAAAAGCTCTTTCGATAAAGCTAATCGTTCCTCCCATGAAAGTTATCGGGGCCCGGGCCTCGAAGAAGGATTGCGTATTCTTCAAAGGGTGCGGGATGAAATTGAGGTTCCGGTACTCACGGATGTACATGAGGATACGCCTCTCGACGAAGTCGGCAGCGTCGTTTCTGTTCTTCAGACACCGGCATTTCTCTGCAGGCAAACTAACTTCATACAAAGTGTGTGTGCCCAGGGTTTGCCCGTTAATATCAAGAAGGGGCAGTTCTTGGCGCCACTCGATATGTGCAACGTGGTCAACAAAGCAAAAGCGGGAGGCAACGAGCAGGTGATGGTGTGCGAACGCGGTGCGAGTTTTGGGTATAACAATCTGGTATCCGATATGCGTTCGCTCGCCCTGATGAGACAAACCGGTTGTCCCGTCGTATACGATGCGACGCATTCGGCTCAGATGCCCGGTGGTCTCGGCGACAAGTCGGGTGGTCAACGAGAAATGGTTCCTGTATTAGCCCGCGCTGCAATAGGAGCCGGGGTTGCAGGGTTGTTCATGGAGACGCATCCTCGACCGGATGAGGCCCTCTCAGACGGTCCTAACTCCTGGCCGTTAGACCTCATGAAGCCATTGCTCGAAGAACTTCGGGAAATAGACGCGGTTATCAAGTCGCGTGGATACATAGAACAGCAGATTTCATGAGCCGGATCCGTGCGATCCGTGCTTGGGAGGTATTTGATTCACGGGGTAGCCCTACAGTCGCTGTCGACGTGATACTCGACAGCGGTGATTCCGGATACTCAATGGTACCTTCGGGGGCTTCGACAGGATCCCGTGAGGCGCTTGAGTTGCGCGACGGTGATGCAGGCCGCTTGGGGGGCAGGGGCGTGCTTCGAGCTATCGAACGGATTGAAGGGGAAATTTCAACGGCGCTCCTAGGCCTCGACGTGAATGATCAGACACGGATTGACGGCGTAATGATCGAGCTCGACGGAACCAAGAATAAAGAGCGGCTTGGAGCGAATGCGATTCTTGGAGTGTCTCTCGCGGCCGCTCGAGCAGCGGCTTGTTCCCGCAATCTTGAATTGCATCAATACCTTACGGAATTGTATGGCCCCGCGGACGTGCGTATGCCGGTACCGATGATGAACATTCTCAATGGAGGGGCTCACGCAGATAACAACGTTGATATACAAGAGTTCATGATCCAACCGGTATCGATGACAACGTTTCGCGACGCGCTTTGTGCAGGAGTCGAAATATTTAATGCATTGAAAATGCTACTTGCCGAAAAAGGACTTGCTACGAGCGTTGGAGACGAGGGCGGATTCGCGCCTGATTTGGAGTCAAATATTGCGGGGTTCGAATTGATCGAGGAGGCAATCACGCGCTCTGGGTACCGGGTGGGAAAGGACGTGTTGCTGGCAGTGGATTGCGCCGCGAGTGAATTCTTTCACGATGGGTCTTATCACCTAGCGGGCGACGATCGCATATTTACCAGCAAAAATTTCTGTAGGTACCTCGAAGAACTCACCAATCAATTTCCGATTGCTTCTATTGAAGACGGTATGGACGAGAATGATTGGCACGGTTGGCACCTTCTAACAGAGTCTCTTGGAAATCGGATTCAGTTAGTTGGTGATGACCTTTTTGTCACCAACACCGAAATCTTGGCACGTGGTATCAGAGAAGGAATTGCCAACGCGATCCTCATTAAATTGAATCAAATCGGCACTCTTACAGAGACGCTCTCGGCGATCCGTATGGCACATGACAGCGGATACTCGGTGATCGTTTCGCATCGTTCAGGCGATACCGAGGATACATTCATCGCCGACTTGGCGGTTGCAACTGGGGCAGGGCAAATCAAAACGGGATCTTTATCTCGGTCCGAACGCGTGGCGAAATATAACCGCTTGTTACGTATCGAGTCGTCTCTCCATGACAGTCGCTATCTGGGCCTGGCTGAATTCCAGGGTATGGAAACGTAGATGCGTTTCTTTGCGATTGTCAGCGTCGTTCTCTTTATAGCCCTCCAATACAATTATTGGTTCGGGAAGAGTGGGTACTTTGAAGTACAGATACTTGCCGATCAGATCGAACAACAAGCTCAACTTAATCATCGTCTTCGCGAGCGGAATCGAATCCTTCGCACAGAAGTTGATGGGTTTCGGGACGGTTTAGAAGCTGTGGAAGCGCATGCCCGTTCGGATCTAGGGATGGTCGCGAAAGGAGAGACGTTCTATCTTGTTGTAGAGCCGGCAAGCGGCAGGTAGGGATTGACTATCCGAGTGGGGCTTCCCGGGATTTTCGATTATCAATTCGACCCGGCATGTCTGCAAATTGTGTCGGGGTGAACTTGAGTGGGAAGGCTTGAAACAGCATCGAAGAGTATTGACAGTGCAGCCATCCAATCTGACTTTTCGGTTGAACGGAGATCGATTGAGCATACGTTTTTTTCTACCCAAGAACGCATACGCGACTGCCGTTCTTAGGGAAGCGCCCGACCTTGAGGTGATAGCGGGTGGGTGCTAAAAACTTACAAGGAATAGGGATGACGTCGGAGCGAACCCGGCGCCGATTCGTCGACCGTCTTGAGAAAAATGGCGTCTCAAATACCCGTGTACTAGCCGCGATGGATAGTATTCCTCGGCACGTGTTTGTTGATGAAGCGCTCGCGCATAGAGCTTACGAGGACTCTGCGCTTCCGATTGGGTTTAATCAGACGATTTCTCAGCCACTGGTGGTGGGCCTAATGACACAGTTACTCCTGGGGTCCAATCCCCGTCGCGTACTTGAAATCGGCACTGGATCTGGCTACCAAACGGCGATTCTTTCGGAACTTGTGGAAACGGTTTACACCGTTGAACGGATCAGCGGGCTAGCTGATCGGGCCAGGGAAACATTCCGCTTGCTGAACGTTACGAATGTCCGCCAAAAACATGATGATGGCAATTTGGGTTGGTTTGATGAAGGACCTTTCGATGCGATTCTTGTGACTGCGGCGTCTCGCGGGTTACCCGAAGCGTTGCTCGACCAACTTGTGGAGGAGGGGCGGATGGTCATACCCATCGGCGATGGCGATGTGCAAGAGCTGAAAGTGATCGATCGAATGGGGGATGCGTGGCAGCAAGAAACGGTCGACTACGTTCGGTTTGTTCCGCTGGTGGGCGGCACTATTCGGTGAAGAAGCTACCAGATATTGAAATGCTAGGCATATTGGCACGCGGCGTGGCGATGGGTATTGCGGAAATTGTTCCGGGGATTTCTGGGAGCACGATTGCCCTCATCACTGGAATTTATGATCGGATGATCAACGCGCTGGCGTCCTTTTCAGCAGCGTCTGCAACGATGCTTTTTCGCAAGGGTTGGCGTGTGTTTTATGCGCATCACGACATCGGGTTTTTATGTGTTTTATTAGTGGGCATGGCGCTTAGTCATCTGCTACTCGCTAATGTGATTCGGTTTCTTCTCGACACAACACCGCTTTATGTGTGGGGGTTCTTCTTCGGGCTTGTGGCCGCAACCGTCATTCAAATTGGGTCCAGAGTAAAACCGCGAATTCTCGCGGTGGCTGGGATTTGTGGGCTTTTTGTCGGCGGGATATTTTCGTTTCTTCCTGCACAGACGACTGAACTCTGGCTGCCGCTAGTGTTCGTCGGCGGCATACTCGCGGTGGCCGCATGGATGCTGCCCGGGATTTCCGGAAGTCTGGTGCTGGTAATCCTGGGCCTTTACGGCCCAATGCTGAAGGCTCTTACGTCGCTGGATTTGATCCCGCTACTGACCTTTGGACTGGGTTTGGTCGCGGGCATGGTCGCGTTCGCACGGTTTATTCGGTACCTCTTTCGCCATTACCGCGACGTAATATTGGGTTTCCTCACGGGCCTAATGGCCGGATCCCTCATCGTGCTCTGGCCTTGGCGCATCGGTACAGATCTTCTATGGCCGACGGGTTACGCGATGGGCCCTCCATGGGTTGCGGTTGCGGGCATGATGGCGCTCGGAATGGTGACGGTCTTTATGCTCGTGTTCGCAAGTCGGCGTGTGGACTAAAACCGTACTGCTGTCTTATGGTCTGGTCTTCCTGAGTGGTTGCACCACTGAGTCACGAGCCGTCGTGGTCGAGCGCTCTGCAATCAGCTTGCGGGACACGAACTACTATGTGGTGGCGCCAGGCGATTCCTTGTACTCGATAGCTTGGCGTTTCGATACGCAAGCAAAACTCTTGGCCGAATATAACGAAATTGATCCGCCGTACTTAATTCAACCGGGTTGGCGTCTTTCTCTTTGGTCCAAAAACACTCGCCTTAGCGAAAAAAAACACAACAACAAAGTCAAGAAATCTGTCCGTAGGCCCGAAACGGAGGGTAGGGACTCCCCTAAACCGGTAGTTCAAAGGTATACAGGAGCATGGCGTTGGCCTGTGGAGGCTGTCGTGACTCGTCCTTTTGGATCGGGTAACAAAGGCATTGATTACGTGCTTGCCCGTGGTCAGACGATTCATGCTGCAGCGAAAGGCCTGGTGGTATATACCGGCCCGGGCTTGGGTGGTTACCGCAATTTGGTAATCGTCAAGCATGACGCTAGCTATCTTTCAGCCTACGGGATCAATACAGACTACGTAGTTGCGGAAGGTGATGCAGTTGGTCCGGATAAAGGAATAGCACGTGTGCTAAGTTCGGCGAATAACGGCGGAAAATTTCACTTTGAGGTACGCCGCGAAGGCAAGCCCGTGAATCCCCACCAACTAGTATCGACCAGGTGACCTAATTGGGGGTTGACCGCATCGAATAGGTTAGCCGGAAACGTTTTGCCATCAGCGTCGGTTGTGAGCTTGATAGTCAGCGCTCGAGGTACTGGCGTTTATTGGGGACCTCGCGCCATTCGGCTTCGTCGTCGGGAGCATCCTTCGCCTCACTGATATTCGGCCAAATTTCAGCCATTTCGGCGTTGATTTCCATGAAATCTTGTTGATCTTCGGGTACTTCGTCCTCTGAGAATATTGCGTCGATGGGGCATTCCGGTTCACACAAGGCGCAGTCAATGCATTCGTCCGGGTGAATGACCAGCATGTTAGGCCCTTCGTAGAAACAGTCTACTGGGCATACCTCTACACAATCTGTGAGTTTGCACTTAATACATGCCTCGCCAATGATGAAGGTCATAAATTCGGTTCCGTTTCAGCGCCACAGGACGCCGCTTGATTGAGACGAGCGGCGTATTCTAACGATCAAGTGCTATGGATCAATCTTTTTTGGAGTTGGCGTCCCTTACAAGCTCGTAGAGCAACTCTAGCGCTGCGAGTGGTGAGTAGTTGTCAGCATCGATCGACTGGATACGCTCAATGATCGGATCGACTATCGGCGGTGGGCTCGCGGTTCGAGCGAATAGATCGCCTTGCTCGTCGGCTGATGTCGCGGCTGCAGTTTCGAGAGAATGTAGCCGTTGCCTAGCATCTGCTAATACCGTTTCTGGAATTCCGGCCAGTTTCGCAACCTGCAAACCATAACTCTGAGATGCCGGGCCTTCACGCACTGCATGCAGAAACACCACATCCCCACCGTGTTCGACGGCGTCAAGGTGGACATTCGCAATACCTGGCAATTCATCGGGTAGCGCTGTCAATTCAAAATAATGGGTAGCAAAGAGAGCAAAGGATCGAATCTGAGAACCGATCTCGACTGCGATCGCCCATGCCAGTGCAAGGCCATCGAAGGTACTTGTTCCCCGTCCGATTTCATCGAGCAAAACCAAGCTTCGGCTTGTTGCGTTGTGGAGTATGTTGGCAGCCTCGGTCATCTCCACCATAAACGTCGAACGACCGCCAGCCAGGTCATCGGACGCACCGATACGAGTAAAGATGCGATCGATTGGGCCTAACCGAGTAAAGCTTGACGGTACGAAACAGCCTGAATACGCCATCAGGGTGATCAGCGCCGTTTGCCGCATATAGGTCGACTTACCGCCCATATTGGGTCCGGTGATGATGAGCATGTGCCGGTTCTCGTCGAGTTCGATAGAGTTGGGAACGAAAGAGTTTGTGCTCGCCGAAAGCACTGGGTGGCGGCCGTCCCGTATTTCGATACAAGGTGCTTCGCTAAATTGAGGGCGAGTTAAACCTAAAATGTCGGCAGCGGTTGCAAGAGCTTGCAGTACATCGATCCGAGCAACCGTTTCGGCGATTGAACGCAAGCTTACAACGTCACCTTGAAGATAATCGATGAGCTCTTGATACAGACGCTTTTCGTGTCGCAACGCGCGTGCCTTACTGGTAAGCACCTCGTCCTCAAAGGTTTTCAGTTCCGGGGTAATGTACCGCTCGACGTTTTTCAGGGTCTGGCGCCGTACATATTCGACGGGCAAATCCCCGGTAACTGACCGGCTGGTTTCTATGTAGTAACCGTGGACGCGGTTATAACCCACCTTAAGGGTATTTATCCCCGTGCGTTCTCTCTCTCGCGTTTCGAGTTTTTCGAGGTATCCCGTTGCATTTTCCGATAGATCTCGCAATTGATCGAGGTGTTCATCGAAACCCCGCGCAATACAGCCGCCATCGCGAATCGTCGCTGGAGGCGCTTCGATTAGCGTATTTGCGAGACGTGTTTGCCAGTTAGTCTCATCGGGTAGGCATTGGAAGGTATTTTGTATCGCTGGGACTTGAAGTGCTTCTACCAAACTCTTGAGGCCGGGGAGAGACGCAAGCCCGTCGCGCAATCGTGCCAGATCCCGTGGGCTCGCGGTGCCAAGCCCCGTGCGCGTGATGATACGGTGCATATCGCCGATGGGACGAAGGTGCGTTGAAAATTGTTCGCTCGATCTTGTTTCCAGTATCGCTTCGATTACGTCGTGGCGATGTCCGATTTCTATTTGGTCGGTGAGGGGTCCGTGGAGCCATTCACGCAATAACCTGGCTCCCATTGGTGTCGTGCAGTGATTAATGACTCCGAATAGCGTGTTGTTCGTTCCGCTACCATCGAGTCGGGTATCGATTTCTAGATTGCGTCGGGTTGGTCCATCGATAACGATGACGCGATCGTCGGCATGAAAGCTGACGGTCGTTAGAAACGGTAACGACTGACACTGGGCTTCCTGAGCGTATCGGAGCACGGCGGCCGCGGCACCCAGACCAACGGTGCATCCACCGAGACCAAATCCGTCGAGACTGGACACGGAAAACTGAGCGAGCAGTGCTCGTTGCCCGAGGCTACTGTCGAAACGCTCTAGTTCGAGAGACGTTAGTGTTACACCTGGCATATCGAGATCGTGTCCTTCAGGAAGAAGAATTTCGGATGGTCGGATGCGCTCCAGCAGGGTTTTGAGGTCGCGGTTGGAATTTGGTTCCGCAATTCGATATTCACTGGTTGACAAGTTGAGCCAGGCGACGCCAGTGGGCAGGCTATCGCTGACCGCCGGCACGAGCGCCATGAGAATGCTTTCACGGTTGTCATCAATGAGCGCATCTTCGGTCAGTGTTCCCGGCGTAACGATGCGTTGTACTTTTCGTTCGACTGGACCGCGACTAGACGCGGGGTCGCCAATTTGTTCACAAATCGCGACCGACTTTCCTCCAGCGGTCAACTTTGCGAGATAAGAATCGACGGCGTGAAATGGCACGCCGCACATAGGAATAGGCTGCCCGGCGGATTGGCCTCGTGCGGTAAGAGTGATGTCTAAGAGTTCGGACGCTTTTTTTGCGTCGTCGAAAAAGAGCTCGTAAAAGTCTCCCATGCGGTAGAACAACAGTGTATTGGGATGGTCAGCTTTTATCCCTAGATACTGCTGCATCATTGGTGTGTGGTCAGACAAATTCATTGATGTCTAGCCTACGACAGATACCGAAAACGTTGAAATCTCATTTGTAATTGACGTATTTCGGCTTGCGCGTAGTACTGATTATATATACAGTACTCTGAAAACGCTGGAGATAATGATGGCTGACTCAGATAAAGACCGCGCACTGTCGGCAGCTCTGTCCCAAATTGAACGCCAGTTCGGCAAAGGCTCCATGATGCGGCTTGGCGATCGCGAACAGACGGCAGTGCCATCCATATCTACGGGATCCTTGGGTTTGGATATTGCATTGGGTGTTGGGGGGTTGCCTAGGGGCAGAGTGGTGGAAATATATGGCCCAGAGTCGTCGGGTAAAACAACCCTGACGCTTCAGATCATTGCGGAAGCTCAGAAGGGAGGCGGCACCTGCGCGTTCATCGATGCAGAGCATGCTTTGGACCCCGTTTATGCCGAGGCCCTTGGGGTCGACACCGACGAGCTATTGGTTTCCCAACCCGATACCGGAGAACAAGCGCTTGAGATTTGCGACATGGTCGTCAGGTCGGGTGCAGTCGATGTCGTGGTTATCGACTCAGTCGCAGCGTTAACGCCCAAGGCAGAAATCGAAGGAGAGATGGGTGATTCTCACATTGGCCTCCAGGCACGTCTAATGAGCCAAGCACTGCGGAAAATGACAGCGAATATCAAGAATTCCAATACGTTGGTGGTATTTATCAACCAAATTCGTATGAAAATTGGGGTCATGTTTGGGTCACCTGAGACCACGACTGGAGGCAATGCGCTTAAATTCTATTCTTCTGTGCGTCTGGATATTCGTCGAATCGGAGCGGTTAAGGACGGCGACGAAGTCATAGGTAATGAAACTCGGGTGAAGGTGCTTAAAAATAAGGTGGCACCGCCCTTTCGCCAAGCAGAGTTTCAGATTCTTTATGGTAAAGGCATTTTTCGTGAAGGGGAGATCATAGAAATCGGCGTCGAACAGGGGATTTTGGAAAAATCGGGGGCTTGGTATTCGTACAACGGAGATCGTATTGGTCAAGGTCGAAAGAATGCGGCTGAATGGCTCGCCGAGAACGTGGACGCTCGTCGGGAAATTGAACAGCGGATTACCGAGCAGTTGCTCCCACAAAAAACGGAAAACAACGTTGAATCGGAAGAGCGCGACGTAGCGGATGTTGCAATAGACGATAACGATGAATTGGCAGGTATAAAAAACGTCGGATAGTCCGATCACCCCGTATGAAACCGGCCGAGGAGACGCGAGACGCCTATCAGGTTGCCGTGAAGCTGCTGTCGCAGCGAGAGCATTCGATTCAAGAGCTGCGACGGAAGCTCGCGCGTAAGGAATTCTCGAGCGATAGTATCGATGCGGTGGTTTCCACTCTTCAAGAATCGAATTTAGTTTCGGACGCTCGTTATGCGGAAGTCTTCGTTCGTAGTCGGATCAATCGAGGCGACGGGCCAATGAAAGTGTTGGCATCGCTACGTGAACGGGGTATCGATGACGAACTCATTGACCAATTCCTCCATTATGACGACGCGTTTTGGATTTCTCGCGCGGAACGTGCCCTCGATAAGAAGTTCGGGGGACGTTTGAAAGTTGGCGAGGAGACGGGTTCGGACGACTGGGGTAAACGCGCGAGGTTTCTCGCGGGAAGGGGTTTTGCAGCGGAAATCATCTATCGGAGTTTAGGGCCGCAACACGGGTAGCCCATACATCGGCGTTCGGTCTTCAGCTCCAGGGCAATCGGCGTATACTTGCCCGCCGTTTTACACCGGATTCCCGCTTTCATGCGAACCGCTGACCTACGTTCCGCGTTCCTGGACTTTTTTGGTGCACGCAATCATCGCGTTGTTGCGTCGAGCTCGCTCGTCCCAACGAACGATCCAACGATGCTCTTCACCAACGCCGGGATGGTTCAATTTAAAGACGCGCTGCTAGGGCGGGAAGCGAGGGACTATTCGCGGGCGGTATCGTGTCAGCGGTGCGTGCGCGCAGGGGGAAAGCACAATGACCTCGAGAACGTAGGGTATACGGCGCGGCATCACACCCTTTTTGAAATGCTCGGGAACTTCAGCTTCGGCGATTACTTTAAAGAAGAAACAATTAGTTGGGCGTGGCAATTCATCACGGAGGTTTTGACGCTTCCGGAAGATCGAATCTGGGTAACCGTCCACCCAACCGACGTGGATGCACGAGCTATATGGACCGAAAAAATCGGCTTGACGGAGAGTCGTGTGATCGATCTAGAGGACAACTTCTGGGCGATGGGCGAGACGGGGCCATGCGGACCAGACACCGAGATATTTTTTGATCAAGGTCCCGAACTTGCTGGAGGACCGCCGGGATCGGCGGACGAAGACGGCGATCGATTTCTTGAATTCTGGAATCTCGTTTTCCCCCAATTTGATCGTGCCGTGGACGGCTCACTGTCTTCACTGGCAACACCAGGCGTTGATACTGGTATGGGCCTTGAGCGTGTAGCCGCCCTCACACAAGGCGTAGGCAGTAATTACGAGATTGATCTTTTTCACGACGTGATTCGGAGAGCTGGCGAATTCGCGGGTCTTTCGGATGAACGCACCGTTTTTGAAAATCCTTCGCTGCGAGTGATTTCCGATCACATAAGGTCGGCCGCGTTCCTTATCGCAGACGGCGTCATCCCAGGAAATGAGGATAGAAACTATGTGTTGCGTCGGATTATTCGGCGCGCATTGCGCCACGGCAACAAACTAAACATACGCGAACCGTTCTTTCACCAGCTGGTTGAACCGCTTGTGGACTCGATGGGCGAAGCGTATCCAACACTTTCTGAAGAGAAAGTTCGTATCGAAAAGACCCTTCTTTCCGAGGAAGAGCGATTCGCCAGTACCTTGGGTCAGGGCATGGCGATACTTGAATCGGCGATTAACGAATTGACGGAAAAGCAGATTCCTGGCGAGGTTGTTTTTAAGCTCTACGATACGTTCGGTTTTCCGGCCGACCTGACTGCCGATGTGGCGAGGGAACGGGGCTTAGGGATTGATGAGGACGAGTTTGAAAAGTTAATGACGGCGCAACGTCAACGGGGTCGTGCGGCGAGTCGGTTCGACAGCACCTTGGAACAACGGATAGACATTGAGGGAAATGTTGAATTCTTGGGCTATGAGGGGTTGGCGGCGGCTAGCGAAATCGTCGGCTTGTACCGGCAGAACGATGATGAAACCGGTGAAGTAGAAGTACTGAAGGCGGGTGAGACCGGTGTGGTCATCCTGAATCGAACCCCGTTCTATGCAGAATCTGGTGGGCAGGTCGGAGATGCGGGCACCATCCAAACGTCGGCTGCATCGTTTGTTGTTACCGACACCACACGGGGCGGTGGCCAACATCTCCATTACGGCTCCGTCGAAAACGGTCAGCTGTCGGTCGGAGACGCAGTAGACACCGAGGTTTTGGCGGACCGTCGCAACGATATTGCGCGAAATCATTCAGCCACCCACTTGTTGCACGCTGCTTTACGGCAGGTTCTTGGCGAACACGTGCAGCAGAAGGGATCCCTCGTTGACTCGGAGCGGTTACGCTTTGATTTTTCTCATGTTGATCCGCTCGAGGAAGAAGAAGTTAAGGCGATTGAAAGAATCGTCAACGAGCGCATTCGCGAAAATTCCGAAGTGATGACTGAACAACTTGGGTATGACGACGCCGTAGCGCGCGGGGCGCTCGCCCTCTTTGGTGAAAAGTATGGCGACGACGTTCGGGTGCTCTCCATGGGCGGCGATTTTTCGGTCGAACTTTGTGGAGGTACGCATACTCGGCGGACCGGTGATATTGGATTGTTGCGACTTGTTTCAGAGTCGGGTATCGCGGCGGGTATTCGACGCATCGAAGCAGTCACGGGTCGTGGTGCTCTCGTTCGCCTCGATGGTATTGAACGGGAACTTGATGCTGTAGCCGATGTGGTTCGTGGCTCCAGCGAAGAACTTGCGGATAAAGTGAAGTTACTTGCGGAAAGCAACCGTCGGCTTGAAAAAGAAGTCCAGTCGTTTCGATCGCGTTCGGCACAGTCAGAAAGCGTGGGCCTTGCCGCGAGCGCAATCGAGATCGAAGGGATCAAAGTATTAAGCACGCAAGTTACGGGTGATTCGGAGGCCGTGATGGCGCTGTTCGATGGTTTGCGAGAGCGGTTGGACAAGTGTGTGGTCGTTCTGGGATATCTTGATAGAGGCAAAGTAGCCCTGGTTTGCGGCGTCTCTAAGGAACTCACGAACCGACTAAAAGCCGGTGACTTGGTAATGCATATAGGTGCGCAGGTGGGTGCTCGAGGCGGCGGTCGAGACGATATGGCTAAAGCTGGGGGCGGCGACAATCCGGAAGCCCTAGACGATGCGCTTGGAACCGTGGCGGCCTGGGTTGCCGAACAACTTTAGTCGGATCGATGGCGCTTCATATTCACAAGTACGGTGGTACGTCGGTTGGCAGTCTGGATCGGATTCGGGCTGTCGCGCAAAACGTAGTCAAACAACGAGAAGCGGGTGACGATGTCATTGTCGTCGTTTCGGCGATGGCCGGTGAGACTAATCGGCTGGAAAGCTTGGGGCAGGAGCTATCGAATAAACCGAAGAACCGAGAAATGGATGTGTTGCTGTCGGCGGGTGAACAGGTTTCAGCGGCGCTGACGGCGATGGCGCTTGATCAGTGCGGTTGCGAAGCGCGTTCGTATCTGGGCTGGCAGGTGCCGATCGTTACCGACGCCAATCATACGAGAGCTCGTTTCGAGTCGATCGAAACAAAGCGCTTAAAGGATGACTTGGCCGCGGGTATTACGCCAATCGTGGCGGGGTTTCAGGGTGTTGATGGAGGAGGCGATATCACGACCATTGGCCGCGGAGGTTCGGATACAAGTGCAGTGGCCATTGCGTCGGCACTGAACGCGGAGGAATGCCGGATATACACGGACGTTGATGGCGTCTACACCGCTGATCCGAGGATTGTCGATGACGCGCAGAAATTAGAAGTAGTCTTTTTTGAAGAAATGTTGGAATTGGCGAGCCTCGGCTCAAAGGTCCTTCATCCTCGTGCCGTGGAATATGCGGCCAATTCGGGTGTTACGCTGCGCGTACTCTCGAGTTTTATTGAGGGGCAAGGCACCCTCATCACGTTTGAGGACGCGAATATGGAACGACCCGTTGTGTCCGGTATTGCCCACGCGATCGACGAAGCTAAGTTGACGGTGGTCGGGGTTCCCGATGTTCCGGGAGTAGCTTCGACGATCTTGGGTCCTATTGCGGGGGCGTCCATCGAAGTCGATATGATCGTGCAGAATATCGGGTCGGACGGCACCACCGACTTCACCTTTACTGTGAAGCGCCGAGATTACGATACTGCAAAGGGAATACTCGACGGGATCATCAAGGATATAGGTGCCCGAGACGTGATCGGGGACAATGCGATTGTTAAGGTTTCTGTGGTTGGCGTGGGCATGCGCTCGCACGCGGGTGTGGCGACTAGAATGTTTGACGCGCTAGCTGCTGAAGACATCAACATCCAAATGATTTCTACGTCTGAGATCAAGATATCGGTCGTGATTGCCGAGCAATATTTGGACGTGGCGGTAAGGTCGATCCACAAGGTATTCGACTTGGGAAATAACGTGACGGTTGCCTAGGGTTCTCCTATTCTCCTGACTCATTTCGCGATTGTTGAAACGAGACCTAAATCTAGGCCAAACCCCGTTATTCGGACGTGCTTTAACTTTATAACTGAGCAACAATATTGCCGGCTTGCCGAGTCGTTTGGCGGGTGAAACTGGGGTCGGGAGGTACGTATGTTAATACTGACGCGCCGGGTCGGTGAGACGCTGATGATTGGCGATGAAGTGACTGTGACGGTTCTGGGAGTTAAAGGAAATCAGGTTCGCATCGGCGTTGATGCGCCAAAAGAAGTAGCAGTTCATCGGGAAGAAATTTACCAGCGGATACAGCAAGAGGCGGCGCCGGAATCAATCATTTCACGTGAAAGTGGTACCGGTTAGCGCCGGATTCTGTACATACTTAAACGGAAGCCCGAGTCGTAGAGAGACACGGAGAGGTGGCCGAGTGGCTGAAGGCGCTCCCCTGCTAAGGGAGTATGGGTAATACTCATCGAGGGTTCGAATCCCTCCCTCTCCGCCAAAATAATAGTTAAGTTATTGTTTTGAATGAATAAAAAATACTACGACGAAAATTCGCCACCAGATTCGCCCCCACATTTTCCTTTCGCAAGAATTTACGTAACCGGGGTATCAGCGGCCGGAAAATCAGACCTCGCCCGCCGTATCTCTGATGCATTGAGGTTACCGTACGTCGAATTAGACACACTGTATTGGAAGACGAATTGGGTCGGAGCTACCGATCTCGAAATGTCCGACAACCTCCGACAGGAACTGTCTAAAGACAAATGGGTGATCGATGGCCGACAAGACCTCTCTCACGACACACTTATCGTGCCTCGATCACAAGTCGTCATTTGGCTGGATTTACCTCTTCACGTAATCACGTACCAGGTAATAAAACGAACTCTCGAACGCGCGACCAAGCGAAGGCGATTGTGGGCGGGTAATATAGAAAATCCATGGCTCGCGATCGTTAACTGGATACGCTTCACTTTTCTTCCGTATTACAGGTTAAGACAAAACTATATTGGCCAATACACTGACAGCCTGGATCTCGAGTTTGCACTCATACGTTTACGAAATCGCAAACAAATAAGGGGGTTCGTGAGCGTGCTGTGAGTCGAAATCCTCCCTCTCCGCCAACAAATCGGACAAATGGAATGAATACGAAGACTTTGACAGAGCCACTTGTGCTCGAACCGCTTCCTGACTATCGCGAATACCCTGAATCTGAAATGCGGGAGCGCGCGCTCTGGTTTCGCGAAGATATAGCGCGCCGGCGTACCGTACGCGAATTCGATTCTCGGTCCGTCCCAAAGGATATAATCGAGCAGTGCTTGTTGTCCGCTGCTACTGCGCCTTCCGGTGCGAATCAACAACCATGGCATTTTTCGGTCATCACGAACCCGGGTTGCAAGAAGCGAATACGGATTGCCGCTGAGGCCGAGGAGCGTGAGTTCTATACGCATCGAGCACCGCAAGAATGGCTTGACGCTCTGGCTCCACTGGGCACAGACTCAAGCAAGCCCTTTCTGGAGGACGCACCTGCGCTGATCGCGATCTTTGCGCAGAAATATGGGTTGAACGAGGATGGCTCGAAATTCAGCCATTACTACTATCCAGAGTCTGTCGGCATCGCCACAGGTTTCCTGATCGCAGCCTTGCATCATGCAGGCCTTGCGACCTTGACCCATACGCCTAACCCCATGAAATTTCTTAACGAGATCTGCGCACGGCCGACGCTTGAGCGAGCCACTATCCTGCTGGTAGTGGGCTACCCGAAGGACGATTGCAAAGTTCCCGTGCATGGCGGAATCAAGAAAAAACTAGAGGAAATATCGACCTGGATCGAGTGAATTCGGTTGTACAAGAAATGAATAACCTCTTCGAATCCCTCCCTCTTCGCCAGTTATGTATCTAACTTATTGTTTTAGATAAATAAACGATGAAGATGCGAAAAATCGCCCTCGAGATTAGCCGCGAGACAGTGTTCTAGCCGCGCTTTGCCTACTAAAACGCACTCACGAGGTTAGGGTACACGGCGCAACGGTGGCATGCGTCGGTAACTTAAGCTTCTCCATAGCCATTCGCACGGCCCGAATTGAAAACGTGACAACCACCAGGGCGACAAAATGAGTTGAATGGCCCAAATGAGCGCGACGATTGGATAGAGCATCCAGCGTTGTAATTCACCGACCAGAGCGAAACCTGCACCGGAGAACAAAACGAGGGCGAAGACCGAGTGCATCAGATAATTGCTAAGGGCCATGCGACCGACAGCGGCTAACGCATGGCGCGCCTTCGTCCAGTAACTTTTCTGACATACATAAAGGATCAACCCCAACCAGCCGAAGGCCATGCCAAGTCTGCCGACGTGATAGGTTGCCTTTAGGTAAGGGAATGTCTCGAGGAGTTGAAAACCAGAACGTGCTGATTCGTAGACTTCCCAGACGTTGATCGCGAGTCCCGTGCCGAAGCCTATGACCATTAACTTGATGTAGAACCCGGGGGGTTTCGAAGCATCGAGAATGGACTGCTTGAAGAGCGCCATACCGATGAGCATCATTATCAACGCATCCCAAAGAAGGACCGCAGGGATTGCCCCAAGGATCATTTCGGTGGCTTTCCTAGCATTGAACAGAAAGGCGTTGGGATAGTTCGCGCGTCGTTGTTGTAGTTCGACTTCTTCGCCCCCGGATGGAACCGCATAGCTGGATTCAAAGTCGAACCACACGTCTGCCATTGCTACCGCACTTGGCTTGCCGAACTCCGGATTTGACGCGACCTCGACGGCAGCTTGCTGGCCGATCGCGAGCGAATACTTCCATCCCACAAAAAACCCAGTCTGTAAAACAAGAACCACTAACGCCGAGATCAACAACTTTCTTGGCGATGCGTTGCGAAAGCGGAAGAGCACAAATCCGGCCAGCGCATAGGTGACGAGAATGTCTCCGGTCCAAAAGAGTATGTACGCGTCGACCAAGCCGAAGGCTAAAAGCCAGGCGTTGCGCCGATAGAACATCGCTGCCCCTCGCGCGCTCGGTCCTGTTGCCAAAAGCACGATCGAGGCGCCGAAGAGCATGGAAAAGAGCGCCCTCATGGCGCCTTCGAAGAGAACGTCGATGGTGGCCCAAACCGCCAGGTTTATGGGCAGTTCGCTGATTCCGTCCGTGGGATTTAGATCCGGCGAAAAGTAGCTCGCGGAATGCATACCCATGCCAACAATATTTAGCAGTAGGATACCGAGGAGCGCAAAACCACGAAGTACATCGAGGGATAGAATTCGGTCGCTTTCGCGAATAGGTTGAATGATCGTGGGGTTCATCCCGCGCTCCGTACTTCGTCCGAAGTATGACCTATGCCGAGCGGCATCCCGAAAAATCTACTTACCGAGTTGAGCACCTAATAATTCAATGGGGGATGCGAGTACCTGCCGCATTGTGCTCGACCACATTTTGTGGAATTCCCGGAAAAATCTCGCGAAATAAGGTCAACATGCTCATGGTCGAACGGCGATCCGTGGCGGTGTGCAGACGACCAGGACCGCCGAGGGTCGGCGGCAATGCGAATCCATGCGGGGTACGGGAGTGGTGATGAAAAACCCAATCAACGCCTGCGTCGTCCATTTCCTTAAAAAAGCGCTGTTTACTTTCGTCGGGTACGAGACCGTCGTCGGCCCCGTTTTCGATCACTAAGACGGTACGCGTGTTGTAGTTATTGTCACAAGCCTTAACCGTAGGGCGTTGGATCCCAAATCGTTCCGGGTTCGGATCTTCGCCCGTTTGCAACAGTCCATGAAAAGAGACCCCCCCACCAAGATCGAGACCGCCTCGAACGCATTCGATGACAGCGACACCGCCAAAACAATAGCCGATTGCGGCCGGCGACATGTTGGCGTCAACGGTCTCGTGCGACCGACCATGATCGAGCCATTCTTGTAGTAGTGATCGAAACAATTCGTGATCGTGATCCATCGCCACCATTCCCTCGAAGCACTTGGCTTGGAACGCATGGACCTCATTCTCGTTCTCAGGAAAGATCCGTTGATCCGGTGGCACGATATTTCCGTATAAATCGATGGCCAGACCCACATATCCGACCCGTGCTAGATATTCGGCGACGTCGACGTCGAAAAATTTAAGTCCCTGATAGTTATGAATCACCAAAACCAGTGGCCGTGGCCCAATGGATTCCGGGGGCGCAACCAATTGCCCAAGGTAATCGTTGCCGCGAAACTTAAAGCCAATGTCGGCCTTTATTAAGTCGGGTGCAGGCGGCCAAAAGTCGAGAGAGTCTGCCATCGGGGTCTCAGTTTTCGCGTGTTCGTCAGTTGAAATGTACCTCAGGTGATTGCAACAAGGTGGGAAATATTTGAAGGGTTAGTAGGTGGACCAGAGTCTATTGCGAAAATTTTGGTGTGCATGCATGGTCCATTGGTTCATACAATGTGGTGGCTGGTAATCCAAGGAGGCTGCGATGAGCTACAACAACATTATTTATGAGAAAGACGAACGTCTTGCGTTTATCACACTAAATCGCCCAGAGAAACTCAACCCGTTGAGTCATGCGCTTCGCGGCGAGGTATACGACGCTTTGCGGGACGCTGAGGCGGATACGGAAATCGGCGTCATTATCTTGAAAGGCGCCGGTCGCGCATTTTCGGCGGGCTATGACCTCGCTCCAAATCCAGATGAGGAGAGCGACTACGTCAGCGGTAGATCAGGTATGCCCGATACGGGGTCGACACACCCGCAACACTACGACTGGTCGCGACATGCCGTGATGGGGCATTGGCTGATATGGGAACTGGCGAAGCCCGTCATTTGTCAGATCCACGGATATTGTCTCGCTGGTGGGACCGAACTGGCTTCCATGTGTGACTTTAGGTTCGTTGCCGAGGACACACAGATTGGTTACCCGCCCGTTCGCGCGATGGGGACCATGGATATGATGTGGGCGCCGTGGCTGTTGCCCGTGACGAAGGCCCGGGAATTCGCTTATACGGGTGATTCGTTTAGCGGGAAGGAGATGGCGGCACTTGGTTGGGCGAACTATGCGCTACCAAAGGAGGAACTTGATGAGACCGTGATTCGGTTTGCCCGACGGCTCGGCCATATCGATAACGATCTGCTGAATTACAACAAGCGTGCAGTCAATCGTCAGCTCGAGATCATGGGAATTCGAACGGGTCTCATGTCGGGAACGGATGTCGAGGCGATGTCGAAGCACCGCCCCGCCGCAGGGGAATTTGGTCGTAGGGTTAGAGAAGGTGGTCTTAAGGCAGCTTTGGAATGGCGAGACGGTCCCTTCCGTGATTTTCGGGGAGCCTATGATTCGGCACCCAAAGACCGCCCAATCGCAGGAACTGAAGAGAAAAAAGCGCAACCAGGGGACAGCGATTACAGCCGTTAAATCGAATTATGGATCGATGCGGGTTCGATAGGTGTCTGAGGTATAAATGGGAAGCTTTCCGTTGAGTGCTAACTAGAACAATGATTGATACGGAGATATTTCAGGAACGGGTCGTCAAAGTTCCGACAGCCGATCACCATTACACGTTACTGGTGGCGCCCGACGGTAATTATCTGGGTGTCGATCAAGAGGGTTTCACCGCCACGTTTCCGTACGCCAATGATCGAGTCATGTGGGATGAAACGGACGCTGGGACGTTCCGGCACACGATCGCTGACATTGAGATCGTCAAGAAGTCGCCTGACGCAAATGTCTGTCAGTTAACCTTGGAGGGGAACACACTCGATTGCTTTGGTCAGACAATCAGCGAAAGCGCGTCGTACAACGTTTCGCACGGACCCGAGAGACTACCTTCCGAATACCTCAAGTTTTTTCGCGAGAATGGTTGGGTTTGTTTGACCAGCATCTTGTCTCCAGATCTCGTCGAAGCGCTAGAGAAGGTGGCATGTACGGATCGATTCGCCCATCTAAAGATTGATCGGTCGAGCAATCCATTTAGCCAAAGCCCAGCAATCGCGAGGACTACGGCGGAGCCCGTCTCGCTGTGGCTCATTCGACAGTACATGCAGATCGACGATGTTCGTGTTGCACACACTCCGGGGTTGGCCATTCTTGACAGGGACGATGGCAAGCGCATCGTTCAGGGTTGGCATTCCGACTATCCGTACCATTGGGGCGTGCCCGCGCGCGGTCAGGTCCCCACGCCTTCTGGAGAAACCGTGTTGGGGGTTCAACGTAACGTATGCGTTTCGCCGTTCACCAAAGTGGGTGGTGCGACGGCATTCAAGCTAGGATCACACGCGCTGGACCAAGGGCCGCCGAAGGAATGGGGCGTGGCGTCAGATCATTACCAAGAGGGGTATCGGGAAACTCACGGGCTGCCATACATGGGTCCGGAGGCCGACATAATTGACGCTCCGGGCGGAAGTATCATTCTGTACGATTCACGGACATGGCATCGCGCTGGCGTGAATCGGACCGATCAAAAGCGGGCGGCGCTCTTAATGGCGATAACACCGATGTACGTGATGCCTAAAAATGACACGAGTCATTCTTATAAAGCGTTCCTCGCGAGTGACGTCTATAAGGAGCTAAACGACCGCGAACGTATCGAAGTAGAACGTTTAATGGTGCATCAGTTTATTGGACCGGGCGGACAATACGCGATTGGGGCCGATCGGGAATTAACGGCGACGCTGCACGCTCGTCAACAAGACAAGGTCTCTTATTAAAGATTGACGTCACCACGATCGTCTTGTTAGTCATCCCCGAGCTCGTGAGTGAATAATCGTGAAATTCTTCGATAAGTCGGACTTTTTTGATCGCGTCAGATATGGCGCGCCCGACAGGATTCGAACCTGTAATCCCCAGTTTCGTAGACTGGTGCCTTATCCAATTTGGCCACGGGCGCGAGGTTTAACGATTTTAGCAAGGAAAGGTTAAGCAGGTATTGGCGAAACTGAGGATTGAGCGGTCGTTCCACTAATCGCTGTCTTTCTTTGGGGGAGAACTTGGATCCGGTGTAAGATGCTCTTTTGCCCGCGGTGCAAGGTCCTAGATGTTTCGGCCTGGCTTAGTAGCACTACTCCTCCTGATCTCCAACGCAAGCTTTGCGGACTTGTGGGTCAACTTAGCGAGCTTTAGTACGAGCGCCCGTGCCGAGAAAGCCCGGGCGGAAGCTATTGAAGCCTTTAAGATTGATCTTTCCGTGAAGGGCACCCAGACGCAGGGCGGTTACTTTTATCGCGTCGTTGCCGGTCCGTATCGGTCTCGTGACGATGCTGCAGGACTATTAGAGAGGGCCCGGACTCTTGGTTTTAAGGGCGTATGGGTGGTGGAAGATTCGGCGATGGCGCGTCGCAACGACGATGTAAATGCCGGGTTGAATGCAAAAAAATCGATGGCAAGTGGGACACGCGGAGCCGTTTCGACTCGACGGGTGCCAACAGCCCGCGAGGTCGCTGTGCCGTCGCGGGGTGAGGAGAGTATCAACAACAACGATGTCGCTCCGGAGCAGGTGAAGCCACCTTCAAACTACAAACTACATAAGCTCAGGCGTGATGCACGATTGCAGCGAACACCACGGGGCCCTAACGAGGGCCCCGTCTCGTTGCGAGTGAAGGACGGAACCGAGATTACACCTCTTCGATTGGAAACCGGCGAGTCGGTCAAAATTGATGGAAGGCTCGAAGAAAATGTCTGGGATAACCTTCCAGACCTGGGTACGTTTGTTGTCACGTCACCTGACACGATGGTGCCGGCACCACTCGCTACGATCGTTCGCATTTTCTATACGGACCGTGGCCTCTATGTGGCTGCCTTGATGGAACAAGATCCCTCGACCCTGGTCGAACGGCTTTCATCTCGCGACCAAGGTCAACTCAACCGAGATTATTTTACGTTACACCTTGATACCTCGGGTGAAGGTCGATATGGATTTTTCTTTCAGTTGAACTTGGGCGATAGTATTTCCGACGGAACGATCCTTCCGGAACGCCAGTTCAGCGGAGATTGGGACGGCGCGTGGTATGGCGCTACTTCCCGCTCCGATGACGGTTGGATTGCAGAGCTTCACATTCCGTGGTCGTTGTTAACGATGCCCAAAAATAATAACGAACGGATCATCGGCATTTACGCGGGGCGCAAGGTCGCGTACCTAAACGAGAGTTACAGTTGGCCGGGACTGCCCTATACAAAACCGCGATTTCTTTCGGCATTTCAGCCATTGTTGATGGAGGGAGTCGATCCGCGCCAGGAATACAGTTTTTACCCCTACGTCGCTTCCACGTACGACAACCTCGACGGATCTAACGACCACAAAATCGGTGCTGACATATTTTGGCGCCCATCATCCAATTTTCAGGTCACCGCAACGGCAACTCCCGATTTTGGCAACGTTGAGTCGGATGCGGTGATCGTTAACCTCACTGCGTTCGAATCGTTTTACCCGGAAAAACGACTTTTTTTTCAGGAAGGACAGGAAATATTCACGACGAGCCCGCGATCGAATTCGTACAGTTCGTACGGTCAACTAAAACTTTTGCATACACGTCGGATTGGCGGCCCACCAATCCGACCGACAATCCCGGAAGGGGTTGAAGTCGATTATGCAGGGTTCAACCAACCGACAGAGTTGCTTGGCGCGATAAAGATGATCGGACAGGGTGGCCGAGTTAGATATGGCGTAATGGGAGCGATGGAATCGGATTCCGATTTTGTTGGATTGCGGGATTCGGAATACGTTCCGATCGGACAACAAGGAAGAGACTTTGGTGCTTTCCGGGCCATTTATGAAAATAGCAGGAGTGGTTATCGAGCTTTGGGCTACATGACAACGGCGGTGTTGCACCGAAGTCAAGATGCTCACGTCCACGCTGTGGACGCTCATTACCTCACGAAAAACGGTACTTGGAACGTTGATGTTCAGGCGATCACTTCGGACGTGGCGGATACGTCACCTGGATACGGCGGTTTCGCTGACATCCGCTATTACCCGAGGCAGGGGATCTCACATAGCCTCTCGCTTGATTATTTCGATCGTCGTCTTGATATCAACGACGCCGGTTATCTCCGGCGAAATGACACTAAATCGATCGGCTATTACATGCGGTCTCGACGCTCAGACCTGGCGTGGTTAAAGGAAAGTTCGACCCGATTTTCGTTAGGTAGTGGTTGGAATATCAGCGGAGAAAATACCAGTTCGAGGCTGCGTGTCGGCCAGCAGCTCTCGTTTCATAACCTAACCAGCCTGATGATCGACGCCGAGTTTTATCCGTCACGCATTGAGGATCGAAATAGCTTCGGCAATGGGTCCTATCGAATTTCTGATCGGTTGGGCTTTGATCTCGATTACTTTTCTGATACGTCGAAACGTTTTTTCTACATGATTCGTGCAGATTGGCAACAGGAGGATATTGAGGGGAATCGCTACCGTCTTGGCGGGTCGGTTGTTTGGCGACCGACCGATCGCATCACAATGTCACTCGATGGCCGTTACACCACGCAAGATGGTTGGCTCTTGCACCGTGGTGGCACGTCGTTTGCGACTTTTGACGCCAACCAATGGTCGCCGTCTCTCGGCGTCGATTACTTCGTCAGCGCAAAACAACACCTGCGGTTAGCGGTGCAGTGGGTAGCTATACGAGCCAAGGAAAATCTCCGGTACGAACTTTTGATTCCAGGCGCTCCTTTGACGGTCGATGAGGATTCGAGTGCCAGCGCCGGATCGAATTTTTCGATATCGCGTGTAAACGTCCAACTACGTTATCGGTGGGAAATTGCGCCGTTGTCGGACCTCTTCGTGGTGTATACCCAAAACGCGTCGTTGCCTAGCTCCACTGATAGACTGGGATTTGCCTCGATGTTTTCGGAAACGTTTGATAATCCGTTAGCTGAACAGTTGGTCGTCAAACTGCGCTACCGCTTCGGTTCGTGAACGTAGTCATAGTGCTATATTGCTGATATGCCGATCATGACCCTTGTCGAGAGGAACAAGTTCCTGGATGAGCCAGGTATCCTTCTGCGGATCGGTGTAACTCGTGACGATGGCTCGCCGTTGGTGACGCCCATCTGGTTTTTATACGAAGCGGGTTCCGTCTATTTCACGCCCAGGGCTCAGTCGGACTGGTTTCAAAGTCTTCGGCGTGACCCGCGGATCTGTTTGTGCATTGATGAACAAGCGTTGCCTTATCGTAAAGTCGTTGTCGAGGGCAGTGCCGAGCTAATACATGATCTCGGTGCTGATGATGAGTGGCGTGATTTGTACCGAAAAATCGCCGGACGATACATTCCCAAGGATGCCGCAGAAGCTTATGTCCAAAATACCATCGACCAGGAACGCGCCCTATACCGTNTGGTGCTTGATGAGTCCACGGCACGCACTTGGCGCATGCCGCTCGACGGCGAGCCGGAAACGGGGATCTGGCACGAACGCTATTACGCGCCCGGTACCCATTACGCGGATTTGTCTCAGTGATACTTGAGCCGGGGACGTGGATGGGTCGAGGATCCTACCGTCCTACTGATGAAACCATCGGCACCAATTTCGAAGCGACCCTGGTTATCCAAGAGGACGATCTAGGACTGCTTATCGACACCTCGATTGTCGTTCAATCCGGACCACAATTTGAGTGGGGAATTTGGATCGTTCCAGATGAGTTTGGGACGTATTCGATCACGGCGCGCGGGACTGAGCTTGACGCCTCGGGTATTGGGAAGATGGAGAGTGTGCCGCATATCGGCATGTTATGGACCGAGGGTGGAGCAGCCTATATCGCGTTCGCTATTTTCGCTCTTCGNGATTCGCACGGTGTGAGAGGGTTCGTACGCGAGCAGTCGAGTACTCTCACTTGGGAACTAGCGTTGCAGCCCCAACAACAGGTGGTGACGGGAGGTAACGTCGTTTCGTTTGGGCCTAGGCGGCGGCGATAACGCTCAAGAATCGAGTACGTTAATCGTTGATGATGATTGCTTTACCGATCACTTTGCGATTTGTGATCAGGTTCAACGCCTCGGCCGTTCTCTCGAGCGGCAAACGATGAGAAATGTACGGATGGATTCGTCCACTGGCCAACCATTGCATTAAGACTTCTTGATTCCGTCGTGCCCAGACAGGATCGTTACGCGCGAGTCCGCCGATAGTGAATCCGATGAGTTCCGCATCCTTAATCAAGAGATGGTTTGTTTTGGCCAGGGCAGGTCGGCCACCCGTAAAGCCGACTATTAGGATTCGGCCGAACGGAGCGATACATCGCATGGATTCGTCGAAGACATCTCCACCGACAGGATCGTAAATCACGTCGGCGCCCTTACCGNCCGTAAGATCCTTGACCTCGTCGCGAAATCCGCTCGAGTAGTTAATTAGATGATCAGCGCCGAGNTGGCCGACGACGGCGAGCTTATCGTCACTCCCAGCTGTCGCGATAACGGTCGCACCCATTAGCTTGCCGACGTCGACGGCGGCAAGACCGACNCCTCCAGCTGCGCCATGGACCAAGAGCGTCTCGCCAGNCGTGAGTCGACCGCGCTGCATCGCGTAAAAAGCCGTAACGTAATTGCTTCTGAAAGAAGCAGCTGATTCGAGATTGGTTCCTTCGGGTATTACCGTCGCTCGTTGCGCTTCGACGACGACTTGCTCGACGCAACCCGCACCCACAAGGACGGCGTCTCCCACCGCAATGTTATTTACGTCGCTTCCAATTTCAGTAACCCGCCCGGCCCCTTCGCCACCAATTACGAAGGGAAGTGTTGGCTGGACCTGGTATTCACCTTTCGACATCAGGACGTCGGTGAACGAAACCCCTCGAGCCTCGATTGCCACTTTGATTTCGACGGGACTAGGAGGACCAGGCTCGGCTACCTCGCGCATTACGAGTGCATCCGGTCCTTCAAGTTTTTCGCAGAAGATGGCTTTCATGGAATCGAGACTACCACGGGTTTTTGTTGTCGCGACTACCACCCAGAGTCCAACCAAACAGNCGATCGTATTAAGTTGGCACCGACANGGNCCTGGGGATACGATGTTTGATTGCNTCGTTCTATGCTTTCGCCCCGATGGCACAGCTGGATAGCGCGGCCCCCTCCTAAGGGGCAGGTCCCAGGTTCGAATCCTGGTCGGGGCGCCAATAAATCAATTAGTTAGGTCTATATCGACGCGAAGATTTGTCGCCCAGCGTGCAGATAGGGTGCGGATGAATCGATTCAACATGAGGGCATCTGACTGTTNATCAGCGGNTNTCTGGTTNGATANNATAANAAATATATCAATTAAANCAATANTTTATNNTNCTTTCGTTAGNTANGTTCGAATATGTNAACCGGCTGGTTCACAGNCGGTTTACNTTGGAGAAACAATTGTCACCCCTCCAGTCCGCACCTNTTTTGACGCCTCTCAACGCACGGCGTAGGTTGCATAATATTTGGNGAGAGGNCGGTACGAATGATTCGCGAGTCGNTGGCTTGNATGGATNAGTATTCAGNGAACTAAGATGAGACGACCGACCGATACTGATCCCATCAGACGGATTCCAAGTTGGCTGATCATTCTGTTCCTCGTTCTCGTGTGGGGCATATGGTTTGCGGCGTGGATCGGTACCGAANTNCGCTGGCGTGAATTTCTTGCGCCGCTCTCGTTAACCTTGGCGGCCCTGATATGGATCGCAAGTTCGAGTTATCTCTCTCGTCGCGCTGGCACCGCTGTGACTATTTCAGCATTTGTGATCGCGGTCGTCGTCACGTTGTGGAGTACGAGTTACTGGTAGGAAAGTTNCCAATCGATAGCGGTCCCGACATGTCCGCCCGAGNGAGGGGAGATTGATGGCCAAGCGAGGCTTGANACAAAACAGCGTACGCGTCGTCATTATTCTCTGTGCGACACTATTAATTCNTGAGGAGGTAGAAAGTGGCAGTCAGATGCGGGAGCGGAATGCGTTGAGATCCGAGTTAGACGATCAGCGGTTAGTGAACGATCCACGTGTACAACATCTAAGCTATGTTTTTGGAGAAACCGGCGAAACGATTCCATATGCGCTGTTCGTTCCCGCGGCGTATGACCCTGAAATCAATACGCCGCTTTTGGTTTCATTGCACGGATTGACCCGAACGCACGATTGGTTGATGGGATACGAGGGGNTGCTCGACCATGCCGACGAATTGAATTTCGTGGTCGTAACGCCGNTGGGATACACGCGTCAGGGTTGGTACGGATCCTGGTCGCAAGGAGTAGATGGACGCTCCCTTGAAGTTGAAGGTGCGTACAGTCAGCAGGACGTGATGAACGTANTCGCTTTGGTGCAAGAAGCGTATGCCATTGATCTCGAAAGAATGTATTTGTGGGGGCACAGTATGGGTGGCGCGGGTACGTATCANTTGGCGATGGAATACCCCGATATGTGGGCGGCCACGGCNGTGGTTGCCCCGGCCGCGCCGCAAGTGAGGAAACCGTCTGATTTAAAGTTGATCCAACACATACCGATGCTTGTTCTTCAAGGAACGAGGGATCGACTCGTTCATTCGACCAGAGTTTGGGTAGAGGAGATGCGTGGACTCAACATGGACGTGGAATACGACGAAATGACCGGGGCGGACCATTCATTGTTCATCTCGAAGAACAAGAAAAATGTTCGCCGGTTATTAGATTTTTTCGACGGCAAGAGACGCTAAGTGGCTAAGATGAGACTGTGACCTCTACTGACATCGGATGGATCGGTGCTAAACACACTCGCCATTGCTAACTATCGTTCGCTGCGCGAACTAATCCTTCCGCTCGGTCGCATGAACGTGATCAGTGGACCCAACGGTTGCGGTAAATCCAATTTGTATCGAGGGCTGCGGTTAATGGCGGAAACCGCGATGGGAACGGCAGTCGAGTCCATTGCCCTTGAGGGTGGTTTACATTCGGTGCTCTGGGCGGGTCCTGAGGAGTTTGGGAGAGCTGTCAAAGAAGGCGTTATGCCTGTCCAAGGCGTCGTGCGCAACGAATCGGTTAATTTGCGTTTCGGGTTTGCAGGTGACAGTTACAGCTACGCGATTGATTTTGGATACCCCGATCCCGTGCCTGGCTCAATGTTCAATTTGGACCCTGTCATCAAACGCGAAGTGATATGGCACGGCGACACTTGGCACGACCGGCGTGCGATGGTGGACCGTCGGGGGTCATTAATTCGAGCACGCGATGATGGCGGAGGCTGGCAGGCAATTGAGAAACATTTGCCAACGTTTGACAGCATGCTCTCCCGCGTTGTGGACCCCGAACGTGTACCAGAAATACTCATGTTGAGAGAGGAGATTCGGTCATGGCGGTTTTACGACCACTTCCGGACCGACGTGTATTCGGCTGCGCGTCAACCCCAAGTCGGTACGCGCACACCGGTTCTCAGCAACGATGGCCATGATTTGGCTGCAGCGTGGCAAACTATCCAAGAAGTAGGCGATGGGGACGCGTTGGATATCGCGGTTGATGACGCTTTTCCAGGGGCCACTGTCTCGGTAGAGACGGGTAACGGTCGATTCGAGCTGAAATTTCAACAGCATGGATTGCTAAGGCCGTTGTCCCAATCGGAGCTCTCGGATGGAACGTTGCGTTATCTCCTTTGGATTGCGGCGCTTCTTACGCCGAGGCCTCCTGCACTGATGGTGCTTAATGAACCCGAGACAAGCCTGCATCCCGATCTGTTGCCGGCATTGAGCCGGCTAATGAAGAAATTCGCGAAAGAGACCCAGCTTTGGGTGATCTCGCATGATCGGGTGCTCATCGAAGGACTCAAGACGTGGGAAGACTGTAATCACATTGAACTGGATAAGGAGATGGGAGAAACCTTTGCCCACGATCAAGATTTACTTGATGTGCCTGCATGGCGCTGGCCAACTCGCTGAAGAATGACGGGAGTCGCAAGTCCGCGCAAAATCGGAGGGATGATCATCGCTGATGGTAAATGACTTGGATCAAGTGAGCGTCATCATCCCTGTGCTTAACGACCAGTCCGCTCTCGAAGTATTACTTCGTTCGCTGACTCCGTTTCAGGAGCTGGAGATCGTAGTGGTCGATGGTGGGAGCAACGAAGGTTCGATTCACGAGCGGCAGCCGCCGGTACGACTACTCAGGACTGAACGCGGGCGAGCTGTACAGCTCAGCGCAGGTGTTGCTTCGACACAGCGACCTTGGCTCTGGTTTTTGCATGCAGATAGCGTGGTGACGGGAACGGTGGTGGAGGCACTCCAGCTTGCATTGGGGCGCGCGCAGTGGGGTCGTTTTGACATCACGCTTTCTCGCGATACGCCTTGGTTTCGGTTGATCGCAGCTGCAATGAATAAACGTTCAGCGATGACGTCTATTTGTACCGGAGATCAGGGCATATTCGTTCGCCGGACGTTACTCGAGCGAATAGGTGGGATTCCTGATCAGCCGCTAATGGAAGACATCGAACTTTCGAAACGCTTACGACGTATCGCCAAGCCCACCAGGATTCGGACTGTACTGGGTACGTCCTCGCGCCGGTGGGAGAATCATGGAACTGTCAGGACCATTCTTTTGATGTGGGAGTTGCGACTCCGTTATTTCTTTGGAACGAGCCCGGAGGTGCTGGCGGCGCGCTATTATCCTGACGGACGATGGGTGTGAAAGGAAGGCTCGCCGTTTTTGCTCGCGCGCCCGTCTTCGGCGCGGTCAAAAGGCGATTGGCGCTATCCGTTGGTGAGAACGCCGCACTCGATTGTTATCGGAAATTGCTCGACAACGCGGTCGAAGCAGTCATGCCCTTCGAATCTGAGATTTGGATTACGGGCGACCCCGCGGATTTGTCTTGGACGCGAGGTCTTCCCGTTCGACGACAGGGCGTTGGCGACTTAGGGATCCGGATGCTGGCCGCTTTTACGGATGGCGTTAAAGTACTCGTCGGAACCGATATTCCCGCCATGTCCACGAGTTATATCGAGCACGCGTACTTGTTGTTGGAAGACCACGATGTTGTTGTTGGGCCAACGGAAGATGGGGGCTACTGCCTGCTGGCGATGCACGAGCCTCACGAATCGCTTTTCAATGGGATTGCGTGGGGATCAAGTTCAGTTCTAGCGTCGACTTTAGCTCGAGCGGAAAATCTCAACGTGGGGTTTTGTAAAATGCTATGGGACGTAGATGTCGAAGAAGACTATTGCCGTTGGCTAACGTCCGAGCATGTTCATCATTGATTTGCGGCGTGCGCGCGGACACGGGACCAGATGGTGACTCGTACCGGAGAGGCGAGAGTTAGGTCGAGTGAAGTTGTTGGACACCCGATTGGCGGCAGGCATCGTGTAACACTGCAGGTCCCAAATCCCATTGATGCGCGTGGTTGAGATAACGCAACATAAATCGATGGCGGCCATCAACAATGGATGGACCGTGATCTTCTAACAGCCTCAAATTCAGTGCCCGTCTTTGCACAAATCCGAATTGATCAACGTTTACACAGAGCGGTTCTGCGAGTTCACAAATACCGTCGCGAATGGTCATCAAGAGAAACTTGATTTGGCGAGACTTAGCCGATTCCCGGTTGCTGATTGGGACGATCGGCTGATCGCCTCTTTCAAAGGCGTTCCAATCGTCGATTGATACTCTTCGCGGTAGGTCGCCATTGTCTGGGCAGAGGTAAACGTGGACTTCCGTTGGCATTGCCAGCATAGAGTAACTGTATAAATATACAGTATCAAGGAATCCATACGTGAAACCGCTCGTCAGAGTGGTACGTGCCTGTCGGCAGTATCGTTGATTCGTTTGACCAGGGCCCTTAGTCCGTTCCCCCGCGTCGCACTTAGATGATTCATTAGGTCAAGTTCGTCGAATAAGTTTTCGATATCGTAAGCGACGATATCGTCGGGCGAGTGACCGTCAAAGGTCGCAAGTACGATGGCAATTAAACCTCGGACAATGTGGGCATCGCTGTCGATTTGAAATTTGAGTTGGTTATGTCCGGTGTCGTATTCACCCAATAGCCAAACTCGACTCTGGCATCCGCGCACGAGGTTGTCGGAGACTCGGAATTCAGCCGGAAGAGCGGGCACGGACTTTCCAAGATCGATGAGGAATCGGTACTTGTCTTCCCAATCGTCGAAAAACGCGAACGTCGTCTTGATATTTTCGAGATCGAACATGGCCGCG
>PBGU01000048.1 GCA_002719135.1 Gammaproteobacteria bacterium | reverse complement strand
CCCGCAACCGCAGAGGAACCTCGTCCACATTTAACGCTCGGCGCTTGGCCATCCAATACATCAATCCGCGCGCCTGGTTGACGTGTCCGGGAACGCCGTCCGACAGCAGCCAAATCTGGAGCGCGTTTGTCATCCCCACAACCCCCGAAAGCCGGTGCGCATACGCAGCATGAAAGCCAGCATGTTGTCCTTCCCACTCACTTTGATCCGTTTCAATTAAAACGGCGTATTTGTGATATCCGACGTTATACCGGGCTCAGTCGTGACGGCGGTAGTGAATCCGGCCTCGCGGACCAGACCCACATCGCCTGGACCGTAGAGCCCAAACGGGTACGCGAAACTGTCAACTACGGCTGAAAACGTCTCAGCCAATCGCCGCTTGCCCCCTGCGATTTCTTCCTGCTTTAGCTCAACCGGCAGGCCCGGTAGATAGGCGTGTGTTGCAGTGTGTGCTCCAAGCTCCCAACGACCCGAATCCAACATCGTCCTCACGTGCTCGTCCGTCAATTTGTCTTCACGCCCGAGTTCACCATCTCGATGGCTTGGTTTTTTATAGGCCGACCAGTCGCGTCCGTGACGATCAACGACGAGGTACAAGGTTGCTTTCGCATCGTACTTTTCGAGAATGGCGTGGGCACAGGTGTAATTGTCGAGATAACCGTCGTCAAACGTGATCGCAACTGATTTTGGCGCGCAGCGTTGCAACAGATCAGAAACAAGAATGAACGTCCAACCATCATCTCGTAACCACTTGATCTGCCGCTCGAATGATTTCGGATGGACGCGTAATTTGTTGAATCGGGCTCTGGGAACTGAAACAGCAATCATGTGGTACATCAGCACCCGAGGCCTAGTGTCAGCAATTTTTGTCCTCCACCACGCATATCGAAGCGAGCCCCAGATCAGGACAACGCACGCCACGATCGCGACAACGGTCGTCATAAGGACAATTCTTGGTACATAGCGATGGTTTGCTGGCACATGTTTTGCAATGTGAATTCGTGGTTACCAATCAATGGTGGGCTCTCCAAGAACGATTCGATCCGCGTTACAACATCGTTCGATTTATCCGGATCTACCGCCCCCTCAGGACATATTTCGTTAAGAATCTCGCCAACACCACCGTGTCTATAGCCCACTACGGGCGTACCTAACGAAAGCGCCTCCAGCACGGTACGGCCAAAAGATTCTGGCCGCGTCGAAAGCGAAAGCACAATATCGGCAACTGACATAATGTCTCGAAGATCCGAACGATGACCTAAAAAGACAATGTGTTTGCTCAATATCGGATCGTTTCGAACCGTACTCTGGATCCCACGCGCGTATCCACGTCGTTTCGGGTCGACACCGCCGACTACTGCAACTCGTATATCACGCCCGTTGCCCACCAGCGACCGGACCAAAGGGAAGAGCGCTTCGTGTCCTTTCAGGCGTGTCAGTCGACCTGGCAATACCAGGGTTGGCGCTCGTGGCGTCGAACCCCATTGTCGGTTCCAGGTCTCGAGCCACGCTTGACGCGGTCGATATCCCGGAAAGTAAACGTTGGGATCAATGCCGCGGTGTATGACGCGCACTTTGTCTGGCGGATCAACGACATAATGATCTTGCAAGTATCGACGTGCGGTACGCGAGACCACCTCGACACGCTCGCCGCGAGATACCACTGCACTGTATCGATTGACACTATGTAAGCCGTGCACGCTGGTAACGAGTCTGGGCCGACTTCCTACCGGCATCTTCTTCCAGATTTGCCAACAGAGCCATGCGGGCAAACGGGATCGTGGATGGATGACATCGGGCCGTTCGATCTCCAACCACCGTTTTAACGTTGCCAACGAGCGGAGCGTTCTGATTGATTTATCCGCCACCGACATAACAACGTGGCGTGCCCCAACGCGTTCCACTTCGTCCACAAGGCGTCCACCTTGAGATATCAAGACCGCTTCGTGACCCGACGCTACCAGGGCGGTAGCGACTTCGATGGTACCGCGTTCGACACCCCCGCTTTCTAACCGCGGCACGATTTGTACGATTTTCATCGGCGTAGCGAGACCACTTTATCCGGACACCAAAGTAGTAGCTCGGCCGTCTACCATCCAAACTATGCCGATCCGAGCAAAGTTATTGCCCGTACCGGGGTGCTGATCGTAAATACGATTCCTCCTCCGTAGTTGACTGCCTCTGCATGACCACATTTCGATGTGGGAATCGTCCAAAGCGTTGGATCAAATCACGATGGCCTTTGGCATGGTTCACGAACGATTGCACAAACGGCTTCCATCCGTCTGGTACGCGGTCGACCATCAGCTCATAAGTATTGACGGCTCGATCTTGATCACTTGGACTTTCGCTATGGGTGAACGGATGACAAAGAAAAACCCTTCCCGGAACCGATAACTGTTCGTCAAATTCTCGGTCGAGCGCTCGCACCGTAATCGCCCGCGCCAGACCGTCCTGTACGAATGCCTCCCGCTGACCCCGAAACATGTTTCTAGAAAATTGATCCAATACAATGACCACGGCCAACGCGCCCTCGGCGTCTTCGCCCCAATGCAAAAGCCTCCCGTTCCGAATCGACGCATGCACGTCTTCGAATCGATCTTTGATGGCGCAGTCAATTTGGATCGTTGGCCGATACCAAAAACGGTTACGCGCATGGGCAGCAGCCGGATCGGATTCGGTGTCACCAAGCCAGTACGCAATCACGTCGACCGGCTCGTGCGCGTCTTCAGACATCGTACTATTGTACCTAACGCGGACCCCCTACAGGCCACCATTAGCTTAACCAACACCGCCGCTCGCGCATAAGAAGCGCGAGAGCGTTGTCATTCTTCGCTCGGAATCCCGTGCCCGGGTTTCGGGACGCTCCGGCTCCACTGTGACGCCGGGTGCGCTACTATCGCGCCACACACGGTATGGAAGCGTGATGCCCATGACAATCCCGCAACCCGATGAAAACAACGTCTGGCGCCTAGAAACTCCCGGCATCGAAGGCTGGTCCAGAACAGCGCGACCGGCTGATCCCAACAAGTACTTCATGGTTTCGACCGACGGACATGTGCAAGAACCCGCAGACCTTTGGCGCACGCGCATGGACAAAAAATTCCGAGAGCGATTACCTGGAGTCACCGTCGACGCCAAGGGTAAGAAATTCCAGAAAACGGAAGGCTTTAGGCCGCTGCGGATCCGCAACATTGAGTTCCAAGGCGAGGATTTGCTGCGCAATCAATCGGGCGCCCTTCCGGAGGATCGGGTTCGAGACTTGGCAGCCGACGGTGTCGATGCCGAAATCCTTTTCCCGAATAAGGGCCTCACCATCTGGGCAACCCCTGACCCAGCTTTCAGTCAAGCGATGTGTCGTGTATGGAACGAGTGGGCATGGGAAGTCTTTGCAAGCTACAACGATTGTCTATCACCCATGGCATGCGTGGCATCCGCCGACATAGCCGGTGCCATTCGGGAAATACAGCGTTGCGCCGACCTTGGATTTCGAGGACTTTCTCTTCCGTGCAAACCCGTTTGGGGCGCACCAGATCACGAACATCTGAACTACAACTTACCGGAATTCGATTCCTTGTGGGCCGCGATCCAAGAAGTCGATCTTCCGGTCACGTTCCACGTCTCGACCGGACGCGATCCACGCACGTCGAGAGGAAACGGTGGCGCCGTAATCAATTATGCCGTCCACTCACTCGCACCGACCATGGAGCCGATTGCCAACCTTTGCGCATCCGGCGCGCTCGATCGATTTCCGGGCTTACGTTTCGGCAGTGTCGAGGCAGGGATCGGCTGGGTTCCTTGGGCTATTTGGGCGCTCGACGAAGCTTACCGAAAGCATCACATGTGGGTTCGACCAGCATTGTCTAAGTTGCCGAGTGATTTCTTTCGAAGCAATGGCTTCGCCACGTTCCAAGAAGATAAGCCCGGGNTCGATCTCGCACGCGAACACGGACTCATCNACAATTTTATGTGGGCCAATGATTACCCCCATCACGAAGGGACATGGCCACACTCCGCAGCGGCAATNGAACGAACCATGGGNCATCTGTCGGATCACGAACGTGCCAACGTTCTTGGGTTGAACGCGGCCCGANTCTTTAAGTTCCCGATNCCCGAGCGCTNCCATACGCANGAAGACGTCGCCGCCGTNGTCGTTCGAAAACGANTCTAAGGGCGACGCCACAGTCNTTTTACTATGCCNGAACACGCGTGACCNTTCGCATCAAAAACCGTATTGCCCTAATCACCGGTGCCGCCTCGGGTATCGGTAAAGCAACCGCGGATCTTTTTGAGGCCGAGGGCGCCGTCGTCTTACGGACCGACATCGCCGACGGTAATCACCATAAACTCGATGTCTCGAAAGCATCGGATTGGCGTGGCTTCATCGATTCTATCGAACATGAACACATCGACATTGTCGTGAATAACGCGGGGATCTCCCCCCACGACAACATTGAAAATCTAGACATGGCGACATGGGACACTATCCGTGGCGTCGTTCTCGATGGTGTCATGTTGGGATGCAAGCACACGTTACCTCTACTGAAAAAGAGTGCCTACGGTGCAATCGTTAATGTGTCATCGGTCGCCGGTATAGTTGGCGCGAGCGAGTACACCTCGTACGGAGCCGCCAAAGCCGGTGTCCGAAACGTCACCAAATCGGTCGCCCTTCACTGCGCGCGAATGCGTTATAACGTACGTTGCAATTCCGTCCATCCGGGTTCAATCGACACCCCCATATTGGATGCTGACAAAGCGAAATACGGCATGGAGAAAGTCGTTCAAGTTCGAGCCAAGGCCATTCCGATGGGTCGCCTCGGCCGTGCCAGAGAAGTCGCCGACGCGATCCTATTTCTGGCGAGCGACGATGCCAGTTTTATTACCGGGGCCGAGCTGGTCGTCGATGGAGGATTCACCGCTCGCTAGCAGATCCCGGTCTTCTTTACTTGATTGGTAACATGTTCTCTATCCACCTCAGAGGCGCCCATCATGGTCGACAGCAAACCAGCAACCGATGCCACAATTGCAGCGAATCGCGACATCCTCGAGGAACTTGATTTCACCGATAGAGCAAGCTTCGAGAACGCTCAACGCGGTTTCATCGCAACCATTGACCCCATCAAGATCGCGCACAATGAAGCCGATCGAATGGTATTCGACCTCAGCGCCACAGAGTTTCTGGAACACCAAGCACCCGACACCGTAAATCCGAGTTTATGGCGCCAAGCGCAGTTAAATGCCCAACACCATGGATTATTCGAGGTTGTGGATGGCATTTACCAGGTCAGATCTTTTGATATCGCCAACATGACCTTAATTCGTGGCGACACCGGTTGGATCGTGATCGATCCGCTAACCTCGAGCGAAACATCTAGCACCGCTCTCGCGCTCGCAAACAAACACCTCGGACACCGAGAGGTCGTTGCCGTGGTTCATACCCACAGCCACGCCGATCACTTTGCGGGGATATTGGGTGTCGTTGATCCGAACGATGTCGCGTCGGGGAGGATCCCCATCTTTGCACCGGTGGATTACGTCGACGAGGCACTCGATGAAAATGTGCTGGCGGGTAATGTCATGAACCGACGTGCAACCTATATGTACGGCAACTTGCTCGAACCCTCGGCCACCGGTTTCGTCACCACGGGACTGGGAGCCGCCTTATCGATGGGATCGACCGGATTTATCCCACCAACAGAAATCATCAGGACCACGGGAGAAACTCGAACCATTGACGGCGTCGAGTTTGAATTCCAAATGACAATGGGAACCGAAGCGCCCGCTGAAATGGTGTTTTACTTTCCGCAGTTCAATGCGCTCTGCATGTCGGAGATCACGTCGCACCATCTCCACAATGTTTATACCCCCCGCGGTGCCCAGGTGCGAGACGCGCTTGCCTGGGCAGAGCAAATTAATGAGTCCATCGAGCTATTTGGCGACCGCCTCGAACTTCAATTCGCGAGTCATCATTGGCCGATCTGGGGTCGTGAAAAAGCGCTGGAGTTCCTCCGAAAGCAACGGGATATGTATAAGTACATCCACGACCAATCACTGCGCTTGGCAAACCATGGATACTGCATGGAGGAAATCGCGGAACAGGTCAACCTACCGGAAACGCTAGGCAAAGAATTCTACAACCGGGATTACTACGGCACCGTTCACCATAACGCACGGGCGGTTTACGTTAAGTACCTAGGTTACTTTGATGGCAATCCCTCCCACTTGTATAAACTGCCACCTGCGGAAGCCGCCCACCGTTACGTTCGATTCATGGGTGGTGCAGATGCCATCGTCGCCCAAGCGACCGAGTCGTTTGATACTGGAGACTACCGCTGGGTTGCCGAAGTCCTCGATCACGTGGTGGTTGCTGATCCCACACACGAAGCGGCACGCAATTTACTAGCCGACGCTCTCGAGCAGCTCGGATACCAAGCTGAATCCGCACCCTGGAGAAATTTTTTTCTTACAGGGACCAAAGAGTTACGTGAGGGAGTGCGAAAAAGATCGAACTTTTCTGCCAGCGAAGCGATGGCCAGTGGCATACCACTTTCAAATCTTTTTAGGACGATTGCGGTGCGTCTTAACGGCCCCAAGGCAGCGGCTCATCGCATTCAGCTTGCGCTCAATTTTCTGGATATCGAGACCCCATGGCTGGTGACCGTCGAAAACGGTGTCTTGAACGCGCACCCGAACAAAGCGGTCCCGTCGCCGGACGCCTCGCTCGTATTGACGACCTTAAACTTCAAGAGACTCATGCTCGGATTAACGGACGCTGCTGCACTCATCGGCGCCGGCGAGCTCTCCGTCAATGGCGATGCCTCTGTCTTATTGACCTTCGCGGAACTCTTTGACCAATTCGATCGCGGCTTCCCCTTAGTAGGCGCCAGACCCGAGATCGTACCTTCCTGATAAGATCGACGTTTGCCGTAGTTAGGGTTTGTATGCGTCAAACAACGGATGGGGTCATGCCGCCCGATGGAACGATGTTTCGATCGGACATGTTCTCGTCGTTACGAATTCGGGACTTCAGGCTTTTGTGGATCTCGAACTTGGCCGCATCTTTCGCCATGCAAATGCAAATGGTTGCGCGCGGCTGGTTGATTTATGACATGACCGGATCGCCACTCGATCTGACGTGGGTGATGCTCGCCTTTATGCTGCCCTCCCTCGTCTTCTCCCTGGCGGGCGGCGTTATCGCCGATCGGATGCGAAAAAAGCCGATCATGGTGGCCTCCCAGTTGTTGAATACCGTCGCCACCGTACTGCTCGCCACTATTATCTACAACGGCGACGTGACCTTCGCACACTTTATCTATTTTGGCCTCTTCAATGGCACCGTGCTGTCGTTCAGCATGCCGGCACGTTCAGCCGTCATTCCGGAAATCGTGGGCCAGGATTCGGTCGTCAATGCCATGGCGCTGCAAAGCGCTACCTTCAACCTAGCGCGAATCCTGGGCCCGGTGGCTGCCGGCGGACTCATGGCGTACCTGGCGGGCGGTAATACGTCGTCCACGCTCGGGGTCGGCATCGTCTTCTACCTCATTGCACTGCTCTATATCGTATCGGTCGTTGCGACCGGTCTCTTAGGTTACACGGGGAAACCCTCGCGGACTGAACCCACGGGCATGATCGATGACGTCTTAGAAGGTTTTCGATACATGCGCCACGAACGCGTCATCCTTGGATTATTGATCATGGGGTTCCTACCCATGACCTTTGGTTTTACCGCGATGTTCTTGTTGCCCGTGTTTAATGCTGACGTCATTGGTGGCGGTCCCGACGATCTCAGTTTTCTGGTGGCCGCAATGGGTGTAGGCGCCTTAGCCGGTTCATTGGCCCTAGCACGACTGGGGGACATAGGCAGTAAAGGCCGCGTCCTGTTTGTAACGTCCTACCTTTGGGCCGCTTTCCTAGTGATGTTCGCGATTTCCCAGACGCTTTGGCTGGCGATGTTGTTCGGTCTTTTCACGGGACTCTTCGGGTCGGTTATGGGTTCGCTCAACATGAGCGTCGTACAGCTTGCTATACGGCCTGAAATTCGAGGTCGGGTGATGGCCATCATGTGGATGGCGCACGGGCTCATGCCCGTCGGCATTATCCCCATCAGTTGGCTCGCCGAAGTCGTCAGTATTGACATAGCGTTGTTAGTAAGCGCTTTCTTGCTTGCAGCCACAATGGCTCTTCTCGGCTTCGTTTATCCCGAGCTCAAAACCATCGACAGGGGGCACGGCGCGGAGGATAGTGAGCCCGATACGCAAGTGCCCGGCACATCGACCCAGGAGGCAAGATGACCGAGTCCGCCATTACTTACGTCACCGACGACATGCATAAAATGAAAGGTGTCTGGATCGGTGAACGAACATCGCCTCCCATTGCAATGTCCGATATTCGCAAATGGGCGATCGCAACGTATTGGCCCGAGCAACCGCCACGCATGTACTGGGACGCGCCATACGCCGAGGGCACTCGGTGGGGTGGCATTCTCGCGCCCCCAGATTTCAACCCGTTTGCCTGGCCCGTTGAACGAATCGCGAGGGCGGGCATACCGCAGCCTCGAAAACCGGATGGTTCACGATTCACCGGGATGAACGGTGGCCAGACCGACACCTACGGCGCACCAATGCGACCCGACGATGTCATTACAGCTCGTTCGCGTCTGTCTGATTGGCACGAACGCGACGGCCGACTCGGCTGGACGCTTTATACAACCACTGAAATTGAATGGCGCAATCAAAACGACGAACACGTTAAAACACGGATGTCGATCGGCATCCGCTACTAAGGAGGAACTATGTCCATCAAATTTTCGGATATTGAAATTGGAGACAGTCTGCCGCATTGGTCGCGTCGCACCTCCTTTGCCGAGTGGAACCGCTACGCAGCAGTCAACGATGAATTTGTGCCGTTTCACATGGACGACGAAGCCGGTCGACGCGCTGGCAATGAACAAGGCGCATTCGGTATGGGCAATCTTCGCTACGCGTACATCGTGAATGCGTTGCATACCTGGATTGGCGACGAAGCACGTATCCATGAAGTTGCTTGTCAGTATCGTGCAATCAATCAAAAAGACGACGTCTTAACCGTAACGGGAACAGTAACCGACAAAAAAACCGAGGAAGGTGAACAAAGGGTGTATCTCGATATCAACGTCGTCACTGATGACGACCAATCCACCTGTCCCGGACATGCCGTCGTGGCGTTACCCTAGAAAATGGCATTTGCGAAGGAGCAATCGAACCGCCGATGGACTGCCGTGTTGGATGCGGTGCCTGCTGTATTGCACCGTCAATAAACGTACCCATGCCGGGCATGCCGTACGGAAAACCTGCCGGCGTCCGCTGCCTTCATTTGAACGAAGATCGTCTATGCACGCTATACGAAAGTCCCGAGCGTCCCGATATTTGTCGACGGTTCACACCGGAATTGGCTTTCTGCGGCACAAACTTTAACGACGCAATAGAGAAATTTAGCGTGCTTGAATTGGCGACCCGACCAATTGATTAGGCGAATTACCAACGACGGTTCTCAACCTCACAAACGTATAACGAGAAACAACATTCATTTGCTGGAAAACACGATGGGCCGATGTCGATTGATCCTTTGTTTAGGTTTCTTGACGGCCTTCGGCGGGTGCACGTCATCTAGCTTGCCAGGCCGTCCGATCGTAGACATGAAAGGAGTCACTCTGGCGGACTACGAGACAGACCTCGCCGAATGCGATGAATACGCGAAAGAGGTCGAAGCAGGCAAACAAGTGGCGATCGGCGCCGCGGCGGGTGCAGCCGTGGGCGGACTGATGGGGGCCTCCATTGGTAACAGTGATCGGGCCAAACGATCTGCGGGTGCAGGCGCTACGTACGGAGGCGCCCGCGGTGGCATGCGTGCGTTGAACGAAAGCAACAAGGTGGTAAGGAATTGTCTCCGCAACCGCGGTTATGTGGTGCTTAATTAACCCAGAAATCTGAGCGCCGGTTTTCGGCGAAGCTTACTGTTTCCGATCAATTACTGCGGTGCGTCAGCCGAATCCCTTCCAACACGACACGCCTCTGGTATTCTGATTTGTTTGGAAGAGGGGTACCCGATGAACGCCGAGATCGACGCCACATCGGAGAAATTTCTGCGCGGCAAGTATGCCATCGTGGGTGTCGGCGAGACGGCATACACCCGGGGATCTGGGACGACAACGCGGGCCCTAGGTACCTACGCGGTGAGACGTGCCGTTGAAGACGCCGGGCTTGGGATGGACGATATCGACGGCATGCTCTCCTACAGCGGCAACGATTCGATACCGTCAACCGCAGTCGCTGGCGATCTTGGTATTCGACTCAATTTCTACATGGACGTCATGGGCGGCGGATCAAGCACCGAGGCTCTTATCGGTATCGCGATGGGCGTGATCGAGGCGGGGATGTGTAAGACCGTTGTCATTTTCCGTTCAATGAACGGGTACTCACAAATACGAATCGGGGGAACCGGACGAGGATCTGGAGCCTCCAACCTAAGCGGTGACGGTCTATTTGGCCGCGCCTATGGTCAATCAAGCGCCGCGCAAGCATTCGCACAAACCTTTATGCGACATATGTACGACTACGGGACCACGCCCGAACAAATAGCGCACGTGAAAGCGATTCACTCGGAACACGCGTCAAACAATCCGAAAGCGTACTACAAGCACCGGGTCACCGTTGACGACGTGCTTTCGAGTCGAATGATCGTAAAGCCTCTCCACCTGCTGGATTGCTGCGTTGAAACCGACAATGCGACGGCAATCGTGGTGACGCGGATGGATCGCGCCCGCGATTGCAAACATATGCCGGCAACCATCCTGTCGGTCGTTGGACGATGCTGCAAACCCCGAATTGACAACCATTATCAAGCCGGCCCGATATCGACCGTGGCCGGTCATTACGCCAAAGAAATTCTATGGCCGAATGCGGGTGTCGGTCCCGACGACATCGACCTAACCGGTTCGTACGACGCCTTTACGTTCACCACCATGTTGCAGCTTGAGGACTATGGTTTCTGCGAAAAAGGCGATGGCGGCGAGTACGTGAGCTCCGGAATCATGCGCCTTGGCGGTGCACGACCCAACAACACCAGCGGCGGACATCTCTGCGAAGGATATACGCACGGCATGAACATGGTGATCGAGAACGTTCGTCAGCTCCGAGGGGAGATTGACGATAGTTGTCCCACCGATGCGAATGGCAAGCGTCAACACACATACGATTACTCCAGCGGGGGTTGCCGCCAAGTTCGTGATCCGGAAATTACTGCCAATCTCGGTTGGGCGATGCCTGGTACAGGGTCGGCGCTCGTCATGGCAAAAGGAGAACGATGATGCCGCTTCAAGGCGAATACTTGGGCATGTCGGTTGCCATACCGGACGTCGATCGACCGAATCAGGAGTTTTATACCCACTGTGGACAGGGGGTGCTGCATCTGCAGTCATGCGTAAAATGCACGCTACTTCGTTACCCAACAACGACTGCTTGTCCCTGGTGTGCAGAGTCTGAGTACGTATGGACGCCGGTATCGGGGAAGGGAACGCTGTACTCCTATGGCGAAGTGCACCATGCGATCCAACCAACCTTTCAACAATTCACCCCGTACCTCATCCTACTCGTTGAACTGGATGAGCAACGCGACCGCCCGAACCGTTTCGACGGGTTACGTATAAACGGCAACCTAGCTGACGCATCCGGGGAAATGGCCAAGCCTGAACTAGTCGCGACCGTTGGGATTGGCAGTCGTCTGCGCGTGGTCTTTAAATCGATCGGCGATGGCATGGCAATTCCGCTATGGACGCTCGACACCGAGATTAAACAAGAAGCTCCCTGGCGATATCCCGACAACTAGGAGGCATTGGTGTATTTCAACTTGGCAACCATTAGCGAAGCCGTTGCGGACGTCGTTCCAGATCGTGAGGCCATCATTTTCAGAGACCGTCGCATCACGTACGGAACCTTGCGGGACCGATCGCGACGACTCGCAAACCTGCTTCTCGACCGTGGACTCGGCATGCGAACGCCCCGCAAACAACTTCCAGATTGGGAATCGGGCCAGGATCACCTCGGCATCTATCTGTACAACGGTAACGAATACCTTGAAGGCATGTTGGGAGCGTTCAAAGCCCGCCTCGCTCCATTCAACATTAACTACCGATACGTCGATGAAGAATTGGTTTACCTACTTAATAACGCTAAGACTCGAGTCCTTCTGTATCACAGCTCTCTCGCGGATCGTGTAGCGGCAATTCGCGATCGCATTCCATCCTTGGAACTACTTGTGCAAGTCGCCGACGACGAGAGCGATCTACTACCGGACGCGTTGGACTATGAAACGGCTCTGTCCGAATCGGACCAACGACGACCCGAGGTGGAATGGGACCCCGACGACCTATACATCCTCTATACAGGCGGGACTACGGGCATGCCGAAAGGTGTGTTGTGGCGGCATAGTGACGTCCTTATTGCGACCTTGGGCGGTCGTCGAGCCAACGGACATGTTCTTGAAAGTCTTGACGAGTACGTTAACCGCGCACGAGGCATGGGTAGGAAGTCTCTCCCGGCACCGCCCTTCATGCACGGCGCCGGACATTGGAATGCACTACAAATGCTTAACGCAGGTGGAACCGTGGTCATTCAAAGCAATGTGTTCCGATTCGATCCGAAAAACGTTCTCGAAATTATCGCCCGGGAAGAGGTCACTACCTTGTTGATCGTTGGTGATGCCTTCGGCCGCCCCTTAGCAGACGAACTCGCCAACAACTCGCACAACGTCTCGTCACTTCGAAACATCATTACGGGCGGCGCCATTATGACCGCTAACGTCAAAAGAGAACTGATCGAACTCATCCCGCAAGTGAACATTATCGATTCGGCAGGCTCATCAGAAACTGGTGGCCAGGCGTCGCATGTGAGTAACGCCAAAGCAGGTGCAGAAACTGGTCGTTTCACCCTCACGCCGAACAATGCGGTATTAGCCGAAGATTTGTCACAAGTATTGACCCCGGGTCACAAAGAACTGGGTTGGTGGGCCCGCAGCGGCAACATCCCCTTGGGCTACTTGGATGATGAAGCAAAAACGCGAGAAACATTTCCAACGATCAACGGTATTAAGTACTCCGTTCCGGGCGACAAAGTCCGGCTCTTATCCGATGGTACGCTGGAGCTGCACGGCAGAGAATCCGTCACTATCAACTCGGGCGGCGAAAAAATATTTGCCGAAGAAGTGGAACAGGCCGTCAAGCACCACTCGGCGGTATTCGACGCGGTGGTCACCGGCAGAAGGTCTGAACGCTGGGGCAACGAAGTGGTTGCAATTGTGCAGCTAAAAAACGGCGTCGCGGCGACTGAGGAAAGTTTGTTAGCAGAGTGCGAGCGCCACATCGCACGATATAAACTGCCTAAGGCATTCATCTTTTTAGATGCCATCGTACGCAGTCCAAGCGGCAAAGCAGACTACCGATGGGCCAAAGACATTGCCGAACGCTGATACGATAACTGGCCCAAGTTAAAACGTAACAAGGCATCGTTTAAATGATAAAGGGGCGAGTTAAAGCACTGGTGTTTGAGTTTGATGTCGGAGGAAGCATCTTCGACTGGCAAACGGCAACGCGAACGGCCGTGCCGAAAACTACCGACACTTGGCGCAACTGCTTTGTGACTAACGCCGCGCTGAATTGAGAAGGAGAGCATCCGTGGGAAGACTGAGTAATAAGGTCGCGATTATTACCGGCGGCGCAAGTGGGATGGGCGCAGCCACAGCAAAACGGTTCGTCGAGGAAGGCGCGCATGTGATCGTCGCCGACTTGCAGGTCGACAAGGGCAATGAGCTCGCCGCATCGCTCGGCAACAACGCTACATTCATCGCCACCGACGTCGGTCGCGAAGCCGATGTCATCGCCATGATTGACGTCGCTTCATCTCTCTACGGCAGACTCGATTGTCTATTCAACAACGCCGGCTTCGGCGGTGTGGGTGGCGAAATACACGAGACCGACATGGGCGCCGCATACGAACGAACGGTGGCGGGTTTGTTGACAGGCCCCATTCTTGGAATGAAGCACGCGGCTCCTATCATGCGCGAGCAACAAGAAGGCAGCATTATTTCAACGGCCAGCGTCGCGGGTATGCGAGGTAGCATGGGGCCGCACGTCTACAGTGCGCTAAAGGCGGCCGTCATTGGGCTCACTCGATCGGTCGCCGTGGAATTGGCAAAAGACTCCGTACGCGTCAACGCCATTTGTCCTGGTGGAATCATGACTCCTATTTTTCTTGGCGACCGCAGTCCTAAAAGCGGATCCAACGAGTCGCTAGAAGAGGTTCTTCGCCCTGTGTTTAGCGGCATCCAACCCATTCCACGTGCCGGAGAACCGAACGACATTGCCAACGCAGCGTTGTTTTTAGCGAGCGACGAATCGAGTTTTATTACGGGACACGCGTTGGTCGTGGACGGTGGCCTGACAATCGGGAGACGCCGTGACACCCCCGCCAGCGACAGTCCATTGCGCCGCGCGATCAACTCAATTGTCGACGAGGACTAACAATGTCGAAAAAATGCCTCCTTCTATTCCCCACCTTCAGCAGCGCATAAACTCGACCGCCAGACCATGCAACTAACAACCGAGCAACTCGGATTCTTCAAGGACAACGGCTATCTCATTGTGGCCGGCGTCATGGACCGGCAATTGTGCGCAAAGGCTCGGGATCGGCTATGGGACTCGTTGCCTGCCACGAGCAAAATACAAAGGAACGATCCAACCACCCATATCGGCCCCTTTGATTCCCGCGACGCCACCACGGATCATCGCGACCTCCGCCAGGGGTACCGATGGCAATTACGCTCGGTGGGCACGGAACCGCTACTGATCGATCTGGTGTTTTCACCTAAGCTCCAAGCCATCGCAACCCAGTTGTTAGGCGACAACATGCTACGCCCGCCTCAAGTAGGTGGGAGGCCAATGGGTACACACGGTGCGGCATGGCCGGATGGTCCCGTTGACCCGGCCGATAACCAAGGCGCTCGCGGAATCTACGCCACGCTTCCCTACGGTGACAGGCCGCGCGAAACAGACCGTTGCCATACCGATGGACATCCATTCAATCTTGGTATGGTGGGTCTTATTGACGCGGTACCCCGCGACGGAGGCGGGTTTAGAGTTTGGCCCGGTTCGCATCGTCGTCTCTACTCGACCTTCCAAATGAGTTACGACCAACCTCGAATCCCCTACTACCCTCACTTACCAAGCTACAAGGGGATACTGCATACCCCAGAGTACTTAGCGGAAATCAAAAAGATTAACGACGACACAACCGCCGTTGACTGTTGGGGCGCCGAAGGCGACGTCGTGCTGTGGCACCATCGAACCGCCCACATGGCAGGACACAACTACTCCGACAAGATTCGACAAGCCGTTCTTTACGACTTTACCCGCAACGATCTTGACCACTCCAGAATGCACGCTCCACGCGAAGATATGTGGCACGACTGGTCCGGACGGTTACGGCAGGTAAACCACACTTACTCGAAAGCTTTTGCCGAATCGCAACATCTCGATTAATGCGCAACGCCGCTACGTCGAGCTCGATCCGTCGAGGGACTCGCCCATGGCTCGGGCACGATCGAGTCGACTGGATTCGTCCTTTGGCAGATGACGTTGGGCCTGGATCAGACAGAAAATACTGACCACAAAAATCAACATCGAACAGGCCATGGCATTACGTAATGCCTCGGCGGATCCGGACCCGTTCGCCACAAAGACGTCGCTAATTTGGCCGATCACGTAGGGGCCCAGTGCCAGCCCTATAAACGTATTCACAAGGATGTAATAGGCCCCCGCTACGGCCCGCATTCGCGGCATCACCAGGTCATTGGCTGTACTTGGCGGAACACCTGGCCAACATGCACCCACGAGCGTGGCGACAAAGTTAATCCAAAAAGCAAAGTACAGGCTCTCCGTGTAGATGAGTGCCAGGACCGCTGGCACGGTACCTACAATCGCCACGTACCCGAGCACGAGTCGTCCGCTTGGAAATTTGGTCTTAAGCCAATCGGCCGCAATCCCGCCAATCGTGACNCCCAAAAATCCGCCCGTAGCAGCGCCAAGACCAAGCCAGATACCAACCTCAGTTGCCGTCGCTCCATGTGCGCGCATTAACAACGGAGCGGTCCAAAAACCGACCCCGTATCCGACAAACGCGATCGTGGGGAAAGCGATCATGGTGTAGATCATGGCCTTCGATCCAAAGATCATGCCAAACGTCGCTGGATCCCGGGATTTGAGCGACTGTGCCCACGAAACCGTCACGTACACGCCTATCCCTGTAGCCACCCATTGTGCGACGGAACCAGTCAGACTAATCAACAACGCGGAACCCAGGGCAATACCGGACAAGGTAATTAAGTTGAACCGCAATGACGCGCCGGTCCGAATGATCGCCACAATGTTGAAGGGAGGAATGACAGCAGCCATCTCCGTCCTAAGCACATGAAGAGGCTCTGGATGGGGTTTTGTCACAAGACCTTCGCTCAACCCACGGATGGGTTCCCGCAACGTGCGTACCCATGCGGCCATGAATAAGCCGGGAAGACCCACAGCCATAAACGCCACGTGCCAACCCTTCAGACCTAGGGGCGGATTAACGGGATACATGGCCGTCCATTGATCAAGTATCCACCCGCCTAAGACGAGGCCGATGCCGGCACCGATGTATACGCCCGAGGAGTATATGGCGATGACGGTCGCTCGTCGTTTCGGCGCGTAATAATCTGAGAGCATCGAATACGCTGCCGGCGAAGCACTCGCCTCCCCGATACCAACCCCAATGCGATAAAGCGCAAGGACAGAAAAAGACCGTGCAGTGCCTGACAATGCCGTCATCGCACTCCAGAAAAATAGGCCGGCGGAAATGAGACTCCGACGTACCCAAACGTCCGCAAAGCGAGCCAACGGAATACCGAAAACAGCATAAAAAACCGCAAACACGGTGCCGTATAAGAAGCCAATCTGCGCATCGGTGACGCCCAGGTCCGCCTTAATGTCTTCGGCCAATATCGACAGGATCTGCCGATCAATAAAGTTGAAGACGTAAACAAGGACGAGCACGGCGAGAACGTAGTGCGAGTATAGCCCGCCAATCTTCTGCCGACTGCCGTCCTCACGCGCCCCATTCGGTGCTGCTTCGCCACCCATACNTTTCCCTCCTTTGGTGCCGTCAAGCCACCTACTACATCGTACTACCATGTGCCGTTGCATGGGATTGTCCTTATACTTGCAACTCTCTGCTGTATCTCTGCTATGGAGTCNGGAGGGGGGAAAGCAATGCCATATATCACGGATCGCGTTGTTCACGACGCTGACTCGCACACAATGGAATTACCCGACTGGTTCACGGAATTTGGAACCGACAAAGTCAAAAAGGCATTTAGCGCGCGCTTTGCGGGAAGCATCGACCTACAGGGACTGCCCACACTTCACAAAAGCACCGAATACCGATCGCGGAATGAAGCGGAGATCATGTCTCGTAAGAATTATCAGGCCCTCGGTACCTTCATTGGAGACGACCGATCCGAGGCAGTCGACCACATAGGAGTTGCGACCCAACTCGTCTTTCCCACCAGCCCGAACGTATGGCTCGAACAACTTGAGCACGCCGACGATATTGAACTGCTATACCAGGTAGCCGACGCCACCAACCGCGCGCAGGCAGCTTTTTGCGCTAATGACCCTAGGCTTTTCTCCGTCGGTTATGTCCCTCTCGCCGACCTTGAACGAACTGCCCGCGCAACGGAAAGCGCTTTGTCNCTCGGTGCCAACGCGTTATTGATTCCGTGGGCCTGNCCAAAAAACCATGCGACCAGTCACATCGCGCTCGATGCCCTATGGTCTCGCGCGGAAGAAGCCCGCGTACCGATCCTTTTCCACGTCGGTGCCGCCGATCGTGTCCTACCAGCTGCGCACGCAAACAATGGCCTTCCACCGGTTGCAGACTTTCACGGGGGTGAAGANAACTTTCGTTCAATCTCTTATATGGCGATCTCTCAAGGTCCCGTTCAAGCGTTATCCATGCTAATTCTCGATGGCGTTTTAGATCGATTTTCTACACTAAAATTTGGCGTCATTGAACTTGGCGCAGTATGGCTCCCCGGATTTATGCGGCAGCTCGACTCGGCATTTGAAGCATTCGCTAAGCACGAAGACCGGCTGCAAAAACTTTCCCTAAGACCGAGCGAATTCGTCACGCGCCAAGTGCGAATAACCCCCTACCCAACCGANCCGACCGGATGGATTATCANCCAGACGTCCGCGGACATATGCATGTTTTCTACTGATTACCCTCATCTCGAGGGCGGTCGTAATCCGCTAGGTAGGTTTGATAAGTCNACGGCCGAACTAGTGGAATCNGATCGCGACCGTTTTTTTCGGGCAAATTTCGAAGACCTCATGGGGTCGGCATTTCGAGGAGCACAAACATGAAACTAGGCGTCGTCTTNCCGCAAACCGAAATCGGGTCCNATCCGGATGACGTGGCGCGATTTGCNACCNCGGNAGAAGAACTCGGGTACGACCACCTNATCGCNTACGANCANGTGCTTGGNGCAAANACCGCCAGTCGCCCTGATTGGCAAGGTCCTTACACNTCANAAAGCATGTTCCACGAGCCTTTCGTACTTTTCGGTTACNTNGCCGGNATCACCGAGACACTCGAACTCGTCACTGCNGTCATNATTTTGCCGCAACGNCAAACNGCATTGGTTGCAAAACAGGCCGCNTGCGTCGANGTCATATCGCGCGGACGGCTACGTCTNGGTATTGGCACCGGNTGGAACGCCGTCGAATACGAAGCGCTCAACGAAGATTTCTCCAACCGGGGACGNCGTTCCGAAGANCANATAGACATNCTNAGAAAACTCTGGGCCGANNAAACGATTACGTTTAATGGCGANTGGCATCGGATCGANGACGCCGGAATCAACCCATTACCNGAAGCACGACNNATACCCGTATGGCTTGGAGGCATGGCGCCTCAAGTNATTGATCGCGTCGGCCGAATCGCCGACGGATGGTTCCCNTTCTTTAATCCCAACCTGGGTGANCAGCTAAAGNAGGTCCATCGATCNGCTGAATCGGCGGGTCGAGACCCGGCNACNATCGGCATCGAATGCATGGCTCCGTTAACCGATGACCGGGAACACGCGAGAGACCAGTTGAAAAACCTCCGTGACATTGGCGTCACGCACTCGGCGGTGGTCACCATGAACGCAGGGCTCGTCGGTGCTCAACAACATATTGACGCGATTAAACGATACCGCGACGCCACCAGCGATATCGTCAGTTGAGCCCCATCGAGCTCGAGGCGCCCGTGTGATTGACCTGCGGGTTGCAGGATTGCACGATGAATGGGCCTGCCCAAACAAGGAGCAAAGGTGACTGAGCCAAATCCTGGATCCGACGAGTGGCTCGCGCTAGTCCGAGAAGACATCGTCGACCCAGCCCGACCCATTGTCGATCCACACCACCATCTCTGGCAGCGACCAGGCTCAACCTACATGCTTGATGAGTTGTGGGGGGATACTGAATCCGGTCACAACGTTCAGAAAACAGTATTCGTTGAATGTCACTCGGCCTATCGAACGGATGGGCCGGAGCGCATGCGTCCGCTGGGCGAAACCCGCTTCGTCGCCGAGATTGCCGAAGCGAGCGCGTCCGGAGCCGGCGCAACCATCGCCGGTATCGTCGGCCANGCCGACTTAACCCTNGGTGAGGCGGTCGAAGAAGTGCTGCTCGCCCATACCGAGGCAGGCCGCGGGCTNTTTCGGGGCATTCGCCATGCCGGCGCNCGTGCCGTGAACCCCGAAGAACTGATGATTCCNGGTCGAGCGCCCGAAGGCTTGTACCAATCCGNGGGATTCCAANANGGTNTNCGGACTCTGGGNCNACTNGGCCTCACCTACGATACCTGGCAGTACCACNANCAANTGNCCGAGTTGACGGAACTCGCNCGCTCATGCCCGGACACCATCATGGTCATTGATCACTTNAGCACCCCNATTGGGGTNGGNCGTTTTGCTGGTCGNCGTAAGGAANTTTTTGACCAATGGAAAGTNGATTTNGCGGAACTCGCNCAATGTCCTAACGTGGTCGCNAAATTAGGTGGTATCGCAATGCCAGACAACGGATTCGGTTGGCATACTCGTCGAACGCCTGCAACGTCCGACGAATTGCAGCTTGCACACGCGCCTTACTACCTCCACGCCATCGAGAGCTTCGGTACTGATCGATGCATGCTGGAAAGTAATTTTCCTGTTGATCGATTTTCAATTTCGTATCACGTGCTATGGAATGGTCTCAAGAAAATCACTGCCGCATTCTCGGAAACCGAAAAAAATGATCTCTTCAGCGGAACCGCCACTCGGGTTTACCAACTCTGAATAAACAGGAGGACCCGCCTCACCTACGGCGTAATATCGTCGCACAGCTCGGTCATGGGATGTTTGGGCAGACCGGGATGCGCCTGGTCTCCGCGCCGACCTTTATGCCGGCCTATTTGTTTGCGTTATCCGGCTCAGAATTTGTCGTTGGCTTGACCCGGGCGTTGCAAGCCGCCGGTACAGTGATATCACCCATCATCGGCGCCAGTACCATCGGGCACCGTCAACGAGTGCTAAGTACCACGCTCGTTACAGCAGCGATGATGCGGATACAAATCCTCGGACTTGCACTGGCCGGGTTCTTCCTCGGCCAGCGCGCGCTGCTTCCAGCCATCATCGTTTTTTTGACCTTAATGGGGTTCTTCCAAGGAATGGCCCAAGTCACCATGAACACACTTCGAGCAAGGGTCATCCCCGTGCATCGACGTGGATTTGTCAGCGGCGCGAGGAACTTTCTAGCGGGATTCACGTCGGCCGGTGTGTCCTATCTCGCGGGCGCGTACGTTCTCGAAAATAATCTATTGGGTAACGGTTACGGCACCATGTTTCTCATCGCCTTCGGAATAGCGACTCTCGGCCTCGGCGCGCTTGCTCTCACCCGCGAAACCGATACAAGCGCGGTGCGCCCGAGAGAATCCACCGGTGAAGCGTTAAGGGCGATTCCGGGACTACTCCGCCATAATCCAGAATTCGCCAAGTTCTTTATAGCGCGCGCCCTCGGCTCCTGCGGTCGTATGGCGCTACCTTTTTACATCCTCTATGCCGGTACGCGGATGGAACTAACCGGAACCGTGCTCGGACTTCTCACCACCGTATGGATGATCACGTCCAGCACATCCAACTTGTTCTGGGGGCTCCTTGCTGACCGGCGTGGCTACCGCATCGTCATGATCGCGACGTTAGCGATATGGACTCTTTCGCACGTGCAATTGCTATTCGTGGAATCGTTATCAGGAATCATCGCGTTTTTCATCGTCATGGGCGTTCCCTCCGGCGGATTCAACCAATCGGGACAAAACATGGTGCTGGAATTTGGCGATACCAAGGATATCCCTATACGACTCGCGGCCTCCGGCAGCACGGTAAATTTCGTGGGAGCAATTGGACCGCTACTCGGTGGACTCATCGTTTGGACACTCTCCTACCAAGCGTTATTTATCACCACCATCGTGCTTCAGTTGGTAGGGCTTGTAATTCTCGTGCGTTGGGTGCCAGAACCGCGGCGTCGGCCCTTTGGGCTTAAGCAAACACCGGAATGATTTCCTCAGCAATAAGCTGATACTGCTCGAGGTCATCCGTCAGAACACCGCCAATCATAATTTCAGAAGCCCCCGCGTCAACGATTTCACCAATGCGCTCAATCACGTAATTTTTTGGGCCCGCGGCAGACCCCTCGCCCAAGCGTCTGTTCGCCATGAATTCGGCAACTGCACTGCTGTCGTCAGTGACCATCGTCGGCATCAACACAGTGTAGCGAATCTCAGCGGGATCCCGACCGACGGTTTCGCAGTGCTTCTCCACTACCCCGACCTTGTGACGAAAGTACTCGGCCGACATCGGACCGCCCGCCCAGCCATCAAGATTCATGATGTCGCCGCTTTGGGCCAGCGTTCTCAGCGTTCGTCGCTCGCCGGTGCCACCGACTAATATCGGGATGTGGGGTTCTTGAAAACAACCCGGTGCCATCGGCGCTTCGTCCAAGTGGTAGTAGCGTCCGTTGAACGAGACCGGACCTTCCTGCGTAAAGAGCGCACGAATAAGTTCAACCGCTTCTTCGAAACGATCTTGTCGCTCGCGCATCGAGGGAAAATCCCAACCGTAAGCCTCATGCTCACGCTTAAACCATGACGCACCGATACCTAGCGTGAACCGTCCATGCGAGATTTGGTCAAGCGTCGTCGCCATTTTTGCAACCAGCGCCGGATTACGATAGGTGTTACCCAATACCAAGTGCCCCAATCGCAACCGCTCGGTAAACCCCGCGACGGCCGCGATTAAGGTAAATGCCTCGTGTGCCGGCAGGTGTTCTTCTTCTCGGCGCCCCGGTGGGGGCAGGTAGTGATCGGCAAACCAAACGCTGCTCCACGGTCCAGCCTCTAGAAGTTCGACCACCGTGCGGATACTGTCCCAAGTATTCCGATAACACCCAACCTGCGCTCCAATCTCCATAAAGCCTCCAAAACGACCCGTATCGATAGCCTACCGTGATCGAGCGTTGTCCGCATGCGTGCCATCGAATCCGAATGACATCGACCCACGCGGTCAAAGACACCATCCGAGAAACTGTTAGCTCGCTCTCGTGAAATAACGCTAACCACTTGATTTTGTTATAGTCCCTAGCCGAAAAAAATATTATTTCGATGACCGAAGACGATATTCGAACGCAGGTAGCTCCCCATCAACATAAGCTTGGTGGGACCATCCACGCTCTCCATCAGTTGATGCGCGTCTACGGTTATATCCACCCTGAACATCTGCCAATCGTCGCCGACGTCTTCAACATTAGCGTCGCCGAGGTCCGAGGCATCATCAGTTTCTATGAGGACTTCAAAACCCATCCGCCGGCAGCCACGACCATTCGAATTTGCCAGGCAGAAGCCTGCCAAGCCGTCGGAAGCCGCGAATTAACCAAAGAATTGGAAACAACCTACCAAACAAAACTGGGGCGTCGGGGGAACGATATCGAGCTTGAAGCCGTATACTGCCTTGGGTTGTGTGCCACAGGCCCCGCAGTCCAAGTCAACGATCAGCTGATTGCCAAAGCGAGCGCCGAGAAGTTGCAGGTGCCTGGATGACTACCGTGTACGTACCTCTCGATTCAGTCGCCGTCGCGATGGACGCGAACGCTGTTGCGGAACAATTAACAAAGGCAGGCGCCGCCGTTATTCGAAACGGTTCGCGCGGTCTCGCATGGCTCGAACCTCTCATTGAAGTCGAAAATGGTGGCGAGCGCATCGCCTATGGCCCGGTATCGCCAACAACGGTCGCGGACCTCATAACCAACGGATTTCTCCACCACCAGTTGATCGAACATCCCCTTTGTCGGGGCCCCATCGGTAGTCACGATTTTCTGCAGTCGCAGACGCGGCTCGTCTTTGACCGAATCGGCCACGACTCGCCGCTCGGTGTCCCTGATCTTGCGGACGTGCTTCGCGCCCTTGCGATACCACCCGACGACCTCATCGAGATGATTGAAATATCGGGGTTGCGGGGTCGGGGCGGTGCTGGCTTTCCAGCCCACATCAAGTGGCGAACGGTCAGGGAGACGGATGCTCCACGTAAATACTTAGTCTGCAATGCCGACGAAGGAGACTCGGGTACTTTTGCGGATCGGTTACTGCTTGAAGGCGATCCGTTCCGCTTAATTGAGGGCATGGTGATCGCCGGATACGCAACAGGGGCCAACCATGGCGTGGTCTATCTCCGATCCGAATACCCCATTGCCAAAACCATATTTGAACAAGCGCTCGAGGTCGCGCGCGAACATAACCTCATCGGGCACAACGTCCTCGGTTCCGATTTCGACTTTGATCTCGAATTATTCCTAGGCGCAGGGGCATATATCTGTGGCGAGGAAACCTCGCTGCTCGAAAGCCTTGAGGGTCGACGCGGTCAAATACGAGTCAAACCGCCTGTGCCCGCCATCAGCGGCCTGCTTTCAATGCCAACGCTAGTCCATAACGTCATTAGCTTTGCATCGGTTCCCGCCATTGTGCGTTTAGGCGGCGACGTATATCGGGACCTAGGCGTTGCCCCATCGTCCGGCACCATGAGCTTTCAACTTGCGGGCAACATCAAACGCGGCGGTCTTATCGAAGTACCTTTTGGAATAACACTTCGTGAAATGGTGGAGGGATATGGTCACGGGACACTCTCCGGTCGTCCATTTAAAACGCTTCAAATCGGCGGTCCTTTAGGCGCCTACCTTTCCCAACGGGAACTCGACATTGAGCTCACGTATGAAGCCATGGCAGATATCGGCGCGGGCATTGGCCACGGTGGACTGGTGATCTTCGACGACACCGTGGATCTGGCCGAACAAGCGCGCTACGCATTCGAATTTTGTGAGCTGGAATCCTGCGGTAAGTGCACGCCTTGTCGAATCGGATCGGTTCGAGGCAAAGAGACCATGGAACAAATAATTAGCGGTCGCGCAAGCGACCAAGAATTCAATATGATTGACGATCTATGCGAGGTCATGGATCGCACTAGCCTGTGCCAGATGGGCGGCATGACGCCAATACCGGTGCGTAGCGCGATGGAGCGATTTCCGGGTGACTTCCGCCAAGGGACGAGGGCATGAGGCGATCCGAAGACGACCTGGGCACACCAGCTCCGCAAGGCACGGACAATGCCACGGTGTCGTTAACGATCGATGGGACACCGTTAACCGTCGCCGAAGGCACGTCCATTATGCGAGCCGCTCGAGAAGCCGGCATCATGGTCCCGAAACTTTGCTCAACCGACAGCCTCGACTCGTTTGGCTCGTGCAGGCTTTGCATGGTGGAAATCGAAGGCCGACGCGGTCTTAACGCTTCCTGTACCGAGCCCGTTGTCGAAGGCATGTCGGTTCGAACGCAGACCGAAGAATTGGCCCGATTGCGACGCGGTGTCATGGAACTCTATATATCGGACCACCCCCTCGACTGCCTCACCTGTTCCGCCAACGGCGACTGCGAACTTCAAGACATGGCAGGTGCGGTTGGGCTGCGCGAGGTCCGTTACGCCGAAGGCGACAACCATTTAGTTACGGAAAAAGACACATCCAACCCCTACTTTACCTTCGACGGGTCTAAATGCATCGTCTGTTCACGATGCGTGCGTGCGTGCGAAGAAGTCCAGGGAACATACGCGTTAACCGTGGATGGACGTGGATTTCAATCCAACATAAAAACCAGTGCTGACCAGTTTTTTGACTCCGAATGCGTATCGTGCGGCGCGTGCGTCCAGGCCTGCCCCACCGCAACCTTAATGGAAAAATCTGTGATTGATCACGGCGTTCCCGATCGGTCAGTTCTTACCACCTGCGCGTACTGCGGCGTGGGCTGTTCGTTTAAGGCGGAGCTCAAAGGCGACCAGGTCGTGCGCATGGTTCCCTACAAAGACGGCATGGCGAATCACGGTCATTCCTGCGTTAAAGGTCGATTTGCTTGGGGTTATGCACAACACCAGGACCGAATTACCGCACCGATGATTCGGCAAACGACCGATGACCCGTGGGAAGAAGTTTCCTGGGACACAGCGATCGACTTCGCGGCCAAGAGATTACAAGCGGTTCAGAAACGCTATGGAGCCGATTCGATCGGCGGGATCACGTCGTCGCGCTGCACGAATGAAGAAGTTTGGCTCGTCCAAAAGATGGTCCGCACCGCGTTCGGCAACAACAACGTCGATACCTGCGCGCGCGTCTGCCACTCACCGACGGGCTACGGCTTGAAACAAACCTTCGGGACTTCGGCTGGAACACAGAACTTTGATTCGGTTGCTGACGCTGATGTTCTCGTTGTGATCGGGGCAAACCCAACCGAGGGCCATCCTGTCTTCGCTTCCCAGATGAAGCGTCGACTCCGCGAGGGAGCGCGTCTTGTGATCGTCGATCCAAGGAAAATTGCGTTGGTGCGCACGCCCCACGTCGAGGCGGACTTCCATCTTCCACTACAACCCGGGACCAACGTACCCATCATGAACGCCTTCGCGCACGTCGTGGTCACCGAAGATCTGATCGACCATAACTTTGTGCGCGAACGGTGTGACCTCCAAACATTCGCGGAATGGGAGGATTTCGTACGCCAGCCAGAAAATTCGCCAGAAGAAGTCGCTGTCATCGCCGGGGTGCCAGCCGAAGACATCCGTGCCGCGGCTCGCCTTTACGCAAACGCCGATAATGGAGCAATCTATTATGGCCTCGGTGTGACCGAACACAGTCAGGGTTCTACGATGGTGATGGCCATGGCAAATCTTGCAATGGCCACCGGCAACATCGGCCGTTCAGGGGTCGGTGTAAACCCACTACGCGGCCAAAACAATGTCCAGGGTTCCTGCGATATGGGATCGTTTCCCCACGAATTATCCGGATACCGACCCGTCGGCGATGTCGAAACGCGAAAACTTTTCGGTAAACATTGGAACGTTGAGCTCAACCCGGAGCCTGGTTTTCGTATCCCCAACATGCTCGACGAAGCCTGCGCTGGCCGCTTCATGGGCTTGTACGTCCAGGGGGAAGACATCGC
>PBGU01000047.1 GCA_002719135.1 Gammaproteobacteria bacterium | reverse complement strand
TCTTTCGCAGTTTGAAGTTGGCGTAAATTTACTGGGTCCTGCGTTGCTTGATCTATTCGGTAATGGCAGAGCAGCACGACCCATGGGGAATCGCCTCCCCTACGATGAAGTCGCCCCACACAACTGTTATCCATGTGCAGGCGCAGTGTCGGACGACATAGCTGACGAGCGCTGGGTTGCGATTGCCTGTATGTCCGATGATCAGTGGCAAGAATTGTGTCGAGTTATGGGTGAACCAGAGTGGTCGAGCGCTCCGGTATACGATACGGCAGCGGGACGCGTAGCGGCTATCGACGAACTCGATCGGCAGATAGGACGATGGACGGTGCAACTGGATGCCGTGGAGGTGATGGTGCGGTGCCAAGCCGCTGGGATCCCCGCGGGCGTCGTACAGAATTCCATTGATCTAGCCGAAAACGATCCGCAAATCGCGGCCTCGGACTTTTTGATGACATTTGATGAGCCCAATCCCGTGATAGGGACGACGTACGGAGACCGGCTGCCACTTACGTTTAGCTTGACGCCTTGCGACACATACGCAAGGGTTCGAGATGTGGGAGAAGACAACGCGTCGGTGCTGTCGGATTGGCTTAGCATGGACAGCGAAGACGTTGTTAAGGGCGAGAACGCAGGATACTTTGCGTGACCTTTACAGCCAAGGTTTCCCGTTGAATAGCTTGGTCTCAAATTTTCCATGATCGCTCTGGTCAGCGAAGGGCAGTACGTGTTGTTTGCTTGTCTTTTGGCCGCCCTCATCGCTTCGTTAACTTTTCATGAATTCGGTCACGCGTGGGTGGCTAAAGCGTTCGGCGACGACACTGCCGAACGTGCCGGACGGCTCTCACTGAATCCGTTAGTCCATTTGGATTTTATGGGCCTTGCAATGGTCATTTTTGTCGGGATTGGGTACGCCAAACCGGTGCCCACCAATCCGCGCAATTTCAGCCGGCCGAGTGCAGATTTATGGATATCGGCGGCGGGGCCGTTCATGAATTTGGTGCTTGCCGTCGTCACGTGGAATGTTTTTCTTGCGCTCGCGACCGCAGGTGTGGAATTCGTTCAAACACCGGCTGTGGCGTTGTTCGTACAGCTGCTCGTTTTCGTGAATCTGCTACTGATGACGTTTAACCTCATCCCCATCGCTCCACTTGACGGACACTACATTCTTCCGTATCTACTTCCGCCTTCAACGCGTTCGCGGATTACCTATCTGAATCAGCGATTTGGTCCGTTGCTACTACTGTCTCTTATCGGCCTCAGCATCTTAGGTGTTCCAATTTTAGATCGACTGCTGTCGTTCGCGCGCTCGATAGTTCCATGGATCACCTTCGTGGGATAGGTCCCCTCGATAAATCTCAGCGTCGTTACTTACGTTTTGCTTCGACGACTTCAATGCTGACGCCGTCGGGAGCGCCGACATAGCAAATTAAAGCACCTGGAGAAAATTCCCAGGGTTCAACGGTGAGGGTAGCGCCGCGTTGTTTGATTTCATCGCAAAAGGACCTGAGGTCGCCGTGGTAGGCAAACCCGAAATGGTCTGTTCCCCAGACGTCATGGCTGGAGTAACGATCAAAGTGCTTCATCGGTGTTGGGAAGATCGGCTCTTCGCCCGGTCGACGGCCACGGATCAGCAGCGTCATGCCGGCCAGTTGGACGTTGATTTGCGGCGCTTCCCGCAACTCATATTCGGCCACGACCTCGGCATCGAAGACGTTGACATACCAAGTAGCGGCTTCGCGGGGATTCTCGCTAACAAGATGGATATGATCGAAGGAAAGTTCACGTAAAGGCATGACGCTCCTTTTCATCTCGGGGTTTGGGATGCATGGGATATTAGTTTTAGGGCTGCAAATCGATGACCCATGCGGATGTACCCGTCGGGGTTGGGGTGCAGATCGTCTGGTAGATCGTCGCGGTCCGCTTGGCCAAATAGATCCAGTCCGTTGAGGTAATCGAGGTTGTCATCGTTTCGCCGATCGACCGTTTCCTCGATGAGTTTTCGGACGCGGGAGAGTGACATGCAACCATTACGCAGTTCAGAATGTCCCGTGAACGTGACAAATTTTCCTTCCGCGTTCGGCAGCGTAGGGCCGGGATGATGTTCGGCACTAGGGCAGAAAATTGGTGATATCAGGACGATGGGCGTATTCGGTTGCCGCTCCCTAATCGTATCCAGGAATCCATGTAGGGCAGGCACAAAAACGCGTTCTCTCATTGAATCCATATTGATGATGTTGATCCCGACCTTGATGCTAATAACATCGGCATCAGCATCTCCGATGGTACGTGCGACAAATTGATCCAGATGGCACTGTCCACCAAACCCGAGGTTGATTAGGGCAAGCCTAGCTTCGCGCGCAGCGACAGCTGGCCAGATAAAAGCTGGTTGGTCCGCTTCCATGCAATGGCTGATCGAACTGCCGTAATGGATCCAGCGTTTGCGTTCATCGTCAGCTGGTGACTGGATATGTTTGCCATCGTCCACGACGAGCTCACGCAACTCCACAAAAGCGTTATGGGGCAACCAGATTTCACAGACTTTATCGCGTAAGGGTAGATCCTTGAACCAAACCGTATCGGATTCACCGCGCACGAGACGGTATCCGCTGGGTTCGTCGGGATCAGTGACGATGGTGTTGCCAGCATTTGAGCTCACTGACCAAAGTTCACCTTCGCATTCGAGATTTAGGTTGATGGCGCGGCGTCGTTCTGGCGACGGCGCGATGGCGGAAGCTAGAAAATGGACGCCGACGCGCTCTGCATTCGTGTTGAACCGGAGCCGCACGCCCGAAGGCATCCGCACCATGGGGTCCATCCCCTCCGGTACCTGGGTGCGTGTCCAAGCGGGCAGGCGTCTTGGTGCGATGCCATCTCTTCGGTGATCAAAGTCGAGCGCTCCAACAACTTCCACGATGTCGCCGATACCGTCCTTGAAATCAATGGTATTCAACGGCTTTGTTAACCCGGCTGTGCTACTACGACTGTCAGCGTGAGACACATCAACGCCGAAATTTTCACGACTTCCCCTTGAGCCAACTAGCGGTTAAACCCGATTGTTGGTGTTCGCCTACTGGATCGCGATGACGATAGTACTTGAACCACGTCGAATCTTTAGAACGACCGTTGAGCTTACGTTTTCCAATACGCTAGCTAGGTCATCCACGCTACGTACATTTCGGTTGTTTACCGCCTGAACGATATCGTTTTGACGTAATCCACTACGAGCAGCGGGACTACCGGATTCGACCGTGGTTACTAGTACGCCATCAATTTGTCCTTGTTGTGGGTGCTCTGGCGGGATATTGGTGAATTCCGCCCCCTTTAGTTTTTCGATTTTTGTGCCTCCCGCCAACATGGTGGCGCCCGGCTCGCCAACTTTCGCATCGATAGACTTGTTCTTGCCGTCACGGATGATCTTCAAGTCAACATCGTCGCCGACGCGTTTCATCCCGATGCGATTGCGTAGATCCGCTGCCGTATCGATGGGCGTACCATCAACGGCGATGACAACGTCTCCGGCGTGGAGGCCCGCGGCTTCCGCGGCGGACTCTTCAACAACCTGGTTGATGAGTGCTCCATTTTCCACGTCTAGATCGAGCGCCTCGGCTAATGCAGGAGTGACCGTAGTGATCATGACCCCGAGAACGCCGCGTTTCACCCCGCCGAATTCGACAAGCTGACTGACAATTCCCTTTGCGATTTTTGCCGGGATTGCGAAGCCGATGCCAACGTTTCCGCCACTCGGCGCAATGATGGCAGTATTGATTCCGATTAAATTGCCATCAAAATCAATGAGCGCACCGCCCGAATTACCCGGGTTGATCGATGCATCAGTCTGGATGAAATCTTCATAATCGATATTGAGACCGCTGCGCCCGAGCGCACTTACGATTCCGGAGGTGACCGTTTGCCCCAGGCCAAATGGATTGCCAATCGCCACGACGAAATCCCCAACTTCCACGGAATCGGAATCACCCAGCTTCAATTCGTTCAGGTTATCCGCGTCAACCTGTAATAACGCGACGTCGGTGCCTTCATCGCTTCCGATCAGTTCTGCTGTGAATTCGCGGCCGTCCGAGAGAGTTACCGTGATTTCGTCGGCATTATTGATGACGTGGTGATTGGTTAGCACGTAGCCTTCATCGGCGTTAATGATCACGCCTGATCCGACACTTTGTCGCGGACGCGACGGAGCTTGCTCAGGCACATTAAAGAAACGACGGAAGAAAGGATCGTTGTACAGTGGATTGTTGCGACGGCTAGTCGAGCCCTTTACGCCCACATTGACGACGGCGGGCGTGACTTTCTTGAGTAGCGGAGACAACGTTGGTCGTCCGCCACTGGTAGGTAGTTCGGCCGGCCACTGCGCGATAGCGACCGTCGATGTCATTGCCAGTACCAGGACCGACCACGTGCGTATGGCGGTACGGCTAATACGTTGGCTGGTTTGTGTGGACATCGTTGTCTCCCTATCTAATTCGCTAAGACGGTTTGTGTTCTTTTGGGTAGAAATTAACTCTATTACCTAATGCGACCACGTTTGATGCGGAAGGTTCATTGTTCTTGCAGCGTTTTGACGAGCTGAAAGTGTCAGAACTTCTCAAACTCGGGACTTTGGGTCAATTTGGGTAAGGCTCGCGATACCGTCGAACTCAATTGTATTAACGCGGGTAGCCTCCCATTTGACCAAATCGTGCTGACACCACGTCTTCTAGTTTTGACTTAGAGGATGCGACGGCGTCCCCAGATCGGACAAAATATGCATCAGGGCGATCAGCACCCAGAGGCTCCGAACCTGAAGCCACGGAGGCCGCAGCATCGAACATGGTTTGTCTAAAACGAACGACGCCTAGATCGGTCTGAACCAACATTTCATTTGTACGATCAACGATTAATCCCTGGCTGTCGGCTATTGCAGCATCTTGCTCTGAGATACCGCGTATACCCGTATAACTCTCGTTTCTCTGTGCATCTCGGTCGATGAGGTAGTCGTTTTCGCGCTGGCGTAGCGGAACATAGCGGTCATCCACCTCTGCGAAAATCCCGGAACCTGAGGCCAACTGACTGCATTCATCTTCTCTGAGCGGGCGATCTGGATTCCAGCAGTAGCAGAAGATCCAACATGAGGTATCGTCGATCGGAACCCAGGTGTTGCCCAGATTATTGTCTTCGGGAAAATTGCCCGGTGCGAGCGAATGGTTGGGCATGAGGAATTGCGTCATACGGTAATAGACGTCGTCGCTGTCGGCTGTTCTTGCGGCGCACATGAGTGCGCCCGCAGCGTGATCGAGAACCGTAAATCGCGGTTCTCCATCTTCGATCAACCAACGAAATCGAGCGCGGTGCGTGGGTTCGTTCTGGCCTGCAATTTCTTCTCGGGACTTGCCGACCTGGTGAAGGCCCACTTTCTTGCCGTCGTTTATCCCAGCATGCAAATAGGAAAAGTGTGCGGTATCCAAACCACCTTCGCACGCCTGCGCCCAATTGCATTGCTGAAACTTCTTGGACACGAAACGATGACTGGGCGGGACTTTGGCGAACTCAAACTCTGGCAGCTCCGGTGCTTCGCCGTCACCAAGAAATGCCCATATCACATCACCCCACTCGCGGACTTGCAGTGCGCGAATGCCAGCGTCGGGTTTTAATCGGGAGGCAATCTCGGGACTAGCATTGGGAATGTCGACGCAGTGGCCATGAACATCAAACTTCCAGCCGTGGTAAACGCATCGTAGCCCGCACTCTTCGTTTCGGCCAAAAAAGAGGTTAGCGCCGCGATGTGGACAGCGGGCATCGACGATTCCAATTTCCCCATCGGAATCACGGAAAGCAATAAAGTCCTCGCCTAGCAATTTGAGTCGAAGTGGACCGGAGTTAGGTTCGGGCAACTCCCTCGCAAGTAAAGCTGGTGTCCAGTAACGCCTGAACACTGCGCCCATTGGCGATTCGCTACCTGTCTGCGTCAATGTCTCATTCTCGGCCGCGGTCAACATATCGTTTCCATTCGTACCAAAAGCTCGTGTTACAGATCGTGCGTCGAGACGACGTCAATTTCAACGTTAGTTCGAAGCGATCGTTGAATGCATTTTGCCGGGTCTAAAAGACCAGTTCGCAATGGCAGAGGACTCATTGGAGTTTCTGCTGAACGCTGACGATTTTTTCCTTGATTGTTTGGAGGCGATCCGTTCGGGTACCAACTTTAATGGTCGTGGTTATTCGGGGCGCACCGAGGTCATGGACTCGCTCATGGCACCGTCGAACCGCGCTAAAAACGTCGTCCCAATCTCCTGCGACATTCGTGCCATAGGCATGTAAGTTCGTTTCTAACCCTGCGTCATTAAGGATTTTTTCGCATTCTGCAATGTACTTTGAGACCGAGATTCCCACGCCCAATGGGACGACGCATAGATCAATCATTACGTGCATGAATTAGTCCTTGAAGTATCGGTTGATCGAAGCGAAAACATCGTAATCGTGGACGTTTCGTAAGATGCGTTCGCCCATGTGCTGTGCCGCCCAATTTCTAGCCCACGCTGACGTTCCTGTTAGATGAAAAATGTGTCCATTTCGCCGTGAGATCCGTTGGATGCGAATTGCGCGTTTTCGGCGCACGCGTTCGTACGCTTCGAGTCCTTTCTCAACCGATCCACACTGCTTGAGACACTGAGCTAACGCAGCGCTGTCTTCGATTGCCATTGCGGCTCCCTGCGCTAGGTAGGGGAGGGTCGGGTGGCAAGCGTCTCCAAGCAACGTTACTCGGCCTCGGCTCCAGTGTTTCAGTGGGGCGTGGTTAAAGAGTCCCCATCGAAAACAGAAATGAGGATTAATACGATCGATCAATTGCGCGATATCGTCGTGCCAGTCGCCGAATGCGGCGGCGAGTTCCTTTTGATCACCGAGCTCGGTCCAAGACTCGTTTGTCCAATGAGGGGCCCGATCGACGCAGACGACGTTTATGTCTTGGCCGTTGTGGACGGGGTAATGAACGACGTGCTTTTTAGGCCCCCACCATAGAACAGCCCTGGTTGCCAAAGTCTTTGAGGTGATCGATTTCGACGAAATGATTCCTCGCCAAGCGACGTGGCCAGAAAAGATCGGTTCATCAGGATCAAAAAGACTGCGACGCACGCTTGAGTGGATGCCGTCGGCTCCGACGACTAGACTCGCATTTTCGCGGGTATCGGGACCGGAAATCCATGCTTGGGTTTCGGTAACTCCAACGTTGTCGATGCGCTTACCCCGATGGACGGGGATCGACGCGTCGACGACCGCGCGGGTCAAACACGCGAGCAGGTCCCCGCGGTGAACGTGGTAATAGGGGAATGATGATTGATCGGCTTCGACACCGCTCGCTAGTCGTATGTTGGTGATTCGTCTCCCAGTTCGCCAGTGTTGGATGTCGATTACGCTCGGCTTGGATGAGATTGACGCTAATGAGCTAGCGAGCCCGACTTGATGCAACACACGGGTTGCGTTGGGACTCAGCTGAATCCCTGCTCCGTCGCCGGTTGTACGCACTGTTTGTTCGTAGACCTGGACAACAAAGCCGAGTTGGTGGAGGTAGAGAGCTGCGGTTAGCCCGCCAATGCCGGCGCCGACAATGAGAACCTGCCCGCTATCCATAGCAGCGATAAAGACTATAGATTTGTCGACATCTCAACGGCCGTCTCGATTTAAAAGCGATCTCGCTGGGACGATGGCAAACAGATCCGAGGACCGATCCACCCAACGACTGGGCTACGATTCCGGCTGCGGCACGATCCGGATATATGGTTTGGGTGATTTCCAACCATCGGGATATCGTGTCTTCGCCTCCTCGTCAGAAACCGCCGGGACGATGATGACATCGTCGCCTTGGGTCCAATTGACTGGCGTCGCTACTTGATGAGTGGCAGTCAATTGGCACGAATCTAGGAGTCTCAAGACTTCGTCAAAATTCCGCCCGGTACTCATAGGGTAAGTGAGCATCGCCTTCACGGCCTTATCTGGACCAATCACGAAGACCGATCGCACGGTCGCGTTGTCAGCGGGGGTTCGCCCGTCTGAGGAATCGCCCACATCCTCAGGAAGCATGTCATACAGTTTGGCGATCTCAAGTGACGGATCGCCAATGAGTGGGTAATTGACCGTGTGCCCCTGTGTCTCTTCAATATCTTTGATCCAGTCCGAGTGACTTGCTACGGGATCGACGGATAAACCGATCACTTTACAGTTGCGGTCTGCGAATTTGTCTTGCAGGCCTGCCATGTAGCCGAGCTCGGTGGTGCAGACGGGGGTAAAATCCTTTGGGTGGGAGAACAGGATTGCCCATCCGTTTCCGATCCAATCGTGGAATTGAATTTCGCCTTGTGTGGTTTGGGCCACAAAATTTGGTGCCACTGAATTGATTCTAAGCGCCACGTGTATTCCCTATTTGTGGTTTACGATCATTGGAGGCTACCACTAAAAAGTAAAACAGCCCACGCGTATACACGCCCTAATACTAGGTCGGCGAAAGACCCTTGCCCGCTTCGATATAACGCACACGGACGGTGTATACGCTGTCTCCAGTTAGAATCGCATGTCGACCTAAAAGCCGACCGTTGTCCCAGTTTGAAAGTCCGAGTTCGGGCTTATTCAGCGCCCTCTGCCCGTCGACCCAGCGCGTATGGTCATCGCCGATGAAGGGTGCATCAATCGTTTCGTAAAAGTGTTGATGCTCGTGCTCGTCGTTGGAGATTAGCGAAGCGACTAGCCGCGGGCTGTGTGTATTAAACAGTTCAATCGCTTCTTGGAGGTTTTTAACGATGATTAGGGTCATTTCGGGGGAATTTTCCCATTCCCATTCTTGGCCGATGTCAGCCAGTGCCAGCGTCGTCGCCTGGATTTCTTCGTGTTGACCGTCTGCTCGATTGATCTGTACTTTGCGGGTGAAAGCTTCTCCGGGGATAAACTCCTCGCTTCCCTCAACAACGTGCAAGCGGTAGTCCTGCTTCAGTTTTGCCGCAGCTTCATTGAGACCATCGAGCAAAACGGGAACGAGTTCTACCGCCTTTGAAGCGACGATGCAGCAGGTGTTGAGAGTATTACAGACCTTTCGGTCGAGGGACTTAGCCGCACAATGCTTCACGATCTCCGGCGTCGCACTGTCCCCAATAATCATCCAGGCCCCTCCGGTACCGTGCAAGCTGACCGGTGTCCCAACACTTCGTGCCAGCGATCCTAGTAATTCGACACTGTCTCCGGAACCCCTGGCAACCGCGAGGGCGAGTCGCGAATCAAGAAATAAGGCCCATCCGGCTGCATGGGCCGAGCTGTCGACAAGGGCTATCGCTTCTGTAGGCAGCCCTGACTGAACGAGTGCGGGTCTTAAGGCAAGCTCCATCATTGCCCTCGCGGTCTGTAATGCGTCACTACCAATGCGGAAGATTGCCGTATTGCCGCCTCGGAGCACGCCGCACGCGTCCGCGAGGACGTTGGGCCGACCTTCGAACACGAATCCGACGACGCCGAGCGCCGCAGTTCGTAGCTGAATCTGAAATTGGTCGTGATCGATGGTTTCAATAACGGAGTTTCTCGACGGCTCGGATTCCGCCCATTCACGTAAGCCATCGATCATGTCTGTGCGCATGACGTCCGACACTTGGAGACGAGTTGTGGATCGACCACGTTCCGTTGCCGTTGCGACATCGTGTTCATTGATCGTTTGGATAGACTCCCAGATCTTGTCGTTCTTCAACGCAGCACTAAAGGCACGAAAGAAATCGGTAATCTGGTCGTCAGTCACTTGCTGCATGGCTGCGAAAGCGGCTACAGACTGCGTTACGGTCCGGTCGACGATTTGTCTTTCCGTATTAGATAGGTGGAGTAACCCGTGTTGCGGATTTGGAATCACGAGATCGCCGGGTTGAAATGCCGCCGCCAACGTTTTGCTCACGCGGAACGTTTCGCCATTAGCGGCAATAATCAAGCTGTCGGGTTTGAGTTCGTCAAGCATGAGCGGGTTAAGTGCATTGAATTTGTTCGACTATAACCCAGGATAGGGTCTTCTCTGGGTGCAGCTGAAAACTGGTCACGCAAGACTGGATTCAAATGTCACGCTTTTGATTAGAACGAACACGTGCATTCCTACAGCGAGCGATAAATCCTCGACTGAGGCGAGCGTAATTCGTGCTCGTAGACGTTGTTTTTCGAATTCGACCAGTGCTTCAACGTACGGCGACTCGGGACCTTGGAATAAGTCCACGATGGTTGCATCGAGTATGTTGCGAATGCTGATGGACTCAGGGCGTATAAGTGCCAAAGCAACGTCGCGCGCCCTAACGCGCAGGCGTATTTGATCGCCAGGGGCAACCCCTGGTTCCATCGGCATGGTCAGTGTTTGACCATCGATAGTGAGACGGGTGAGTCGATGGCGTTCAACGTGGTCAATGACCGTGGCTTCAACGACCGAGCCAGCTTCAAATCGGCCGGTGACGTCGAGGAGATCGAGGCGTTCAAGAATCTCGTTGGTGGGGCCATTGGCTTGGACTCGGCCATTTGATAGGGCGAGTATTCTCCGGGCGATGTGGGCGACTTCACCCACCGCATGACTGACGTATAGCGCTGGCACTTGAAATTGCGACGCCATCGTATCGATATATGGAAGAATGTCGGATCTGCGCTGTTCATCTAGTGCCGACAAAGGCTCATCGAGCACCAAAAACCGAGGGTTAGTCAAAAGGGTACGGGCCAGCGCCACACGCTGTTTTTCGCCCCCGGACAATTCAGCTGGTCGTCGTTTAAGTAACGGGCTCAGGTCGAATGCGTCGACGACATCGTCTACTACGATTTGTTTGATCTCCGACAACGTTCGAGACGTAGCGTATTCAAGGTTACCAGCCACAGATAGATGGTCGAATAGTCTGGTGTCCTGGAACATGTATCCGAGGGAACGCCTGTGCGGTGCGATATCGGTTTTCGACTTCGTGTCGAGCCATACTTCGTCATCGACGATAATCCGACCTTCCGCTGGCTCGAAGCCCGCTAGCACACGTAATAGCGTGGTCTTGCCACTCCCACTCGGTCCTAAAATTCCAGTGATTCCATCAAGCGGTATTTTGGTGGTGACCTCGAGTTCAAATTCGCCAAGGGAAGCACAGATGTCGATCGCTAACATTTCAGCGAATCCGAATCGGAAAGCGACGATTTAGGGTATAGACGGCGAGCAACACGACAAAGGAAAACCCTAGTAACGCGAGAGATAGCGAGTGGGCGGCCGCGTATTGGAGTGTTTCGACGTGTTCGTAGATCGCGATTGATATGACTCTTGTTTCTCCAGGAATATTTCCACCAACCATCAGGACAACGCCGAATTCACCGACGGTGTGAGCGAACGTCAGCACGATTGCCGTGAGAAATCCGCGCGCGGATAACGGCATGGCAACGGTAAAAAAGGCGTTTAATGGCGTGGCCCGTAGGCTCGCGGCAGCTTCCAGGGGTTCTGATCCAACGGTTTCAAAGGCGTTTTGAAGTGGTTGCACCATAAAAGGAAGCGAATAGATCACTGAAGCCACGACGAGTCCTGCGAAGGAGAATGTCAGAGTTGAGCCCGTGAGGTGAACCCAGAACGATCCGATCGCGTTATCTGGACTCATGATGACGAGCAGGTAAAAGCCAAGTACTGTCGGCGGCAGGACTAAGGGTAAGGCGGTGACGGCCTCGATTATCGGTTTGGCCCGGGATTTAGTTCGGGAAAGCCACCAAGCCAACGCCGTTCCGAAAAAGAGCAAGATGCAGGTCGTAACAGTTGCCAACTGGACCGTGAGCCAAATCGCTGCAAGATTGTTCAAGCCTCAGTCAACCTCGTAACCCGCTCGACGAATAATTGTGCGTCCTTGAGGGCTGTGGAGAAATTCATTAAAACGCTGAGCGACGGTATTATGTTCACCGAGGCGTAGCATTGCGCTGTCTTGTCGTATGGGGCGGTGAAGGTGGGGACGAACTTGCAAGAGGATTCCCTTTTCTCCATTTTTGATGCGCGGAACGCTGGATGCGGCAATAAATCCCATTTCAGCGTTACCTGTAGCGACCAGGGCATGAGTCTGCCCAATGTTTTCCCCGAAGACGAGATGCGGTTGTAACTGGTCAAACAGCTGTAAGGTCTTGAGTGTTTCGATCGCCGCAACGCCGTATGGAGCAAGGTTCGGATTGGCGACCGCCAGTTTTCGGAACGTGCTCGATTGCAACAGCGACCGGATCGAGGGGTCGTCTGGTGCGGGAGACTCTTTTGGAGCCCACAATGCCAATTTTCCGATTGCGTAAGTTTGGCGCGATCCGGTGACGACCAATCCCTGTTCCTCCAATCGAAGCGGGCGTGCTTGATCTGCCGCCAAATACAGATGAAACGGTGCGCCTTGGATAATTTGCGCGTACAACTTTCCGGTGGAACCACTGACCAAGCGAATGGGTTCAACGTTAATCTGCTGAAACTCCGATCGTAGGGATTCGGCTGTTTGTAGGAAGTTGGTCGCCACAGCCACAAGTATGTTTTCGGAGGCTGAGGCGGATAGGGAGATCGCTAGGGAAAGCGACAGACCCGCCCTCCAGACCGTTGTCGCGAAGCGGAACCACCCAAATCCAACGTTTGCCACGATCAATACTTGTTCCAACGTTTCACGACTAGAGTCATGAATCGCTCCCTATCTGGGTACTACTTTTCTTCTTTGTACGTGTCGCTTCCACGATAGGGCCCATCCCGCCAGGCGAGGGCTTCTTTAAGCCCGTTGGTCGTGATCTGATCTCGCCACTGATACGCAAAATCGGTAAATTGACCCATCGCGTCGTGGTCCGTGCTGCTGCGTACCGACGAGTAGATCCCCATATTCTCGTAAAAGCGGTTCATGTTCACTTTGAGCGCGCCGAGATGGTCTGATGACATAATGGCAATCCGATCGGCAAAGGCGATTGTGCGTTCCTCGAGCTCCTCTTTCGGCCACGCGTAATTGATCATACCCATTTCTTCTGCTTCGACAGCCGAGACGTTTTCCCCGGTATAGGCGAGTTCTTTGGCTTTACGCATGCCAATAACCAGTGGCCAAATAACCCCGTTTCTTGCAACTCCGAGTCCCCGATGTCCCGGATGGCCCAATTGTGCGTCGTTTGCCGCGACGACCAAATCCGCCATCATCGACAGTTCACAGCCCCCTGCGACCGCGTAGCCATGTATTTGAGCAATCGTAACTTTTGCCATATTCCAGAAATACATCTGAATGTCCGTAATTTGTTGCATGCTGGTACGTATGCCCATGATGAGGGTTCGTCTCTTTTCGTCGATGGATTTGTACGAGCGCTTTTGTTTGCCGCTGGGTGATGGAGTTAAGTCATAACCCGCGCAAAAAGCCCGGCCAGCGCCACGGAGAATGATCACGCGCGTTTCGTGCTCGGCCTCCATATCGTGTAAGGCATCGTTCAGCTCGAAGAGTAGGTCGGTTGAAAGGGCATTGAGTTTTTCAGGGCGGTTAAGCGTTATGCGTCCCACTCGTCCGTCGGTACCGATGTGGTCGATCAGAATGTTGTCGTAGTCAGCCATAGAATTGTTTCCAGAGTCAGATATTCCAGAGACTCTTTGATCAAGGGGTCAGAAATCAAGCTTTGCAAAGAGAAAGAACTTGAAAACCGACCAATTGTGATTAATCCGTCGAAATGGCGGTGCAATAGAGGTTGGATACGGGGATATTGATACGCTTGGTTGTCTGGATACGGGTGTACGAGTACGGAGGTATTTGCGTGGTACAAACGGATGTATTAACGATGGCTTTAGTTGGGTGCGGAAACATCGCCCGTGCCCACTGGCGCGGCATTCGCAATCACGCGCCACGGATTAAGGTTACAGCGGTCGTCGATCCCAACGTGGATAACGCTGCATCAATGTCTGAACGAACGGGTGCAGCCGCGTATTCCTCGCTAAGCCAGGCACTTTCAGAAGGATCCTTTGACGCGGTCGATCTGATGCTGCCCCATGATTTGCACGAGGAGGCTGCGATCGAGGCGTTTGGCGCGGGAAAGCACGTGTTACTGGAAAAACCGATGGCCCCCGACTTGGCTTCGTGCGAACGCATACTGGAAGCTGCCGAGGTAGCTAACACGGTTTTCATGGTCGCCGAGCAGGCGCAGTACTGGCCCGACATCAAACGTGCTCGAGACCTAATCGACGCCGGTCAAATAGGTGAAGTCGTGACTGCGCGCGCCTGTTTTTACGATCCATTGCCGGTAAATGTGACAAAAGATGGTGGTGTGCCTTGGCGTTTCAGTCTCTCGCGCGCTGGCGGAGGAATCTGTATTGATGGGGGCGCTCACTGGATCAGGCCGCTCCGAATGCTACTCGGTGAAGTGAGCGAAGTGATCGCCGCCATGGGGAACCATATTCCAAATATGGAGGGAGAGTCTTGGGTGAGGGCTCTGATGCTTTTTGATAGCGAAGTCACGGCATCGTTTGAAGCACTTTTGAGTGGAGGCGTGGTCGGGCCGACCGAAGACTTTCGAATCACGGGAACGTCTGGGGAAATCGTTATCGAACACGGGCGGAACGGGCGCTTGATTCTGTTCAACGAGGGTGAATCTGAAGGGGTAACGGTGATGGATGCATTCCAAGGTAAAGTCGATAGCTACGGTTTTGAACTCAACGATTTTAGCCGCGCAGTACTAGACTCAAAAACGCTTGCGGCTCCACCGGAACACTCGTTGGGCGAATTACGTACGGCGCTCGCGATGTATCGGTCGGTTGAAAGCCGGAACTGGGAAAAGGTCTGGTAATTTACGCGCTGATGTGACCAAACGTTGCTCGGCTACACGTTCACGCATAGGGTATCTACGCGAGTCATGTAGCCGTCGGGCGTGTGGTGCTGAGGGTACGAATTGATAAGGAACTCAGTGAAAATTTGGTTAATTTGCGTTGCGCTTGGTTTGACAACTTATATGCACGCGATCGAGCGCTACGCCTACTTTGGTGATTTGCACGTCCACACTCGATTTTCGATGGATGCGTTTGCGTTCGGAACGCGGGCGACGCCGGACGATGCATACCGGTTCGCGCGCGGTGCGGAAATACGTCACCCAGAAGGTTATGCCGTGCAGCTCGATCAACCGCTCGATTTCTATGCCGTCACTGATCACGCCGAATACCTGGGGGGCTTGACGACGTTGAGTAATCCGAACCACCCTCTCTATAGGACAGCAACCCAACTGGGCATTCTGGACGAATCTACTGTGGTCGAACGAGGCAGATCCCACCCGGATGCTGGTTCCTTCGTGGCAGAAAACATAACGCAACGCGAGCTACGGGACGCATGGCGGCACGTAGTGGACGCGGCGCGGCGCCACTACGAACCCGGCGAATTTACGACGTTCATCGGTTACGAGTACACCTCTTTTCGAGATGCCGGAAATCTCCATCGAAACGTCATTTTTGGTTCGGAGCAGGTACCGCTAGATATATTTGGTCGACTTGAATCTTTTAATCCGGAGGATCTGTGGCGCTGGATGGACGAACAACGCGGGCAGGGTATGCGGTTGTTATCGATTCCGCACAATTCGAACGGTTCTGATGGATGGATGTTCCAAGACGTCAAATGGGATGGAACACCTATTGATACAGAGTATGCATCGTTGCGCGTTCGTAACGAGCCACTTGTTGAAGTAACCCAAGTAAAGGGGACCTCAGAGACTCATCCTTTTTTGTCTCCGAATGACGAGTGGGCGGACTTCGAAATTTTTCCTTATCGTGTTGCTTCCTGGTTAAAGAGTCGACCTCGAGGTAGTTATGTCCGAGACGCATACCTGACTGGTCTTCAGATAGAGCGAAGAACCGGTGTTAATCCTTATCGGTTTGGCATGGTGGGTGCTTCCGATACACACAATGGGGGTTCACGTTTTGACGAGAGGACGTACGCTGGCAAGGTCGGGATGCTTGACGCAGTTCCCGAACGGAGGGGGTCGGTTCCTGTTCGAGTAGAAGGTACGGTCCCCGCATACCGACAGGTCTACCGTACCCATTATGGAGCGTCGGGACTGACCGGCGTGTGGGCGGACGAGAATACTCGTGAGGCCATTTTTACGGCGTTCACTCGAAAGGAAACGTTCGCGACAAGTGGCCCTAGAATTCGTATTCGCATGTTTGCAGGCCATGACTTTCCAAATGACCTAATTACACGCGCCGACTACGCGCGAGTCGCATATGCCAGAGGTATCCCACAAGGGGGTGTATTAAGGCGTCGACGAACAGCCCCCGAATTATTGGTGGTTGCTGTTCGGGATCCAAACGCCGCTCCGCTTCAACGACTACAAATTGTCAAAGGCTGGCTTGAAAACGGTTCAAAACGCGAACGCGTATATGACGTTGCCTGCTCGGATGGTGATGAGGTCGATCTGGACACAAACCGATGTCCTGATAATGAGGTCGCCGTCGATATATCGACATGTGAAATCAGTCAAAATGCAGGAGCAGCGCAGCTTTCAGCCATTTGGGAGGACCCAGATTACGATTATGCCCAGCCATCCTTTTATTATGCCCGAGTAGTTGAAAATCCGACCTGTCGTTGGTCGACATGGGATGCTATCCGGGCAGGAGTCACGCCCCGCGCTGGGCATCCAACGACAATACAAGAACGGGCCTGGACGTCTCCGATATGGATACGCTGACGGTAGGTTTGCTACCCAAACATTCCTTTCAGGCTTCGGCACTCGGTCGAGCAGAGACTTCGGCATGCCACCGCTGAACGTTAGAGCAGTGATCAGGAATCGGTACACGAGCAGCTCCAGCAGCAAAATCGATCGTACACAACGCTGTGATGTCGGCGATGCTGAATGTTTCGCCAGCGATGAAAGCGGAGCCGTCGAGCGCCGTATCAAGCGATTCGTAAAAACGAAGCATCGCGTTCTTTCCGCGTTCTGCGAGGGCCGGAATCGCGTCGACCGAACCCGCATTGCCGGCTAATCCACGCGATGAGAAACCGGGGAAAGAATTTCTGAATGCGTCCGCGGCGGCGAGAAGACCATCAAATTCCATGTGTCTTTGTCGGGCCTCTATATGCGCTTTGCTGATGGCATCGCTACCTAAGAGTGGTGGTTCTGGGTGCGTTTCCTCGATGTAGCGACAGATCGCAACGGTTTCGTCGATTACGGTACCGTCGTCCAGAACAAGCGTCGGCAAAAGACCACGGGGATTGATTGAGAGGAACGATTCGTCGAGATTCTCTCCCTTGATGATGTCGACCTGAATGTTTTCGCAGTCAACGCCTTTCTCTGCCATGAAGACGCGAACGCGCCGGGGGTTTGGTGCCATCGTGCTGTCGTAGAGTTTCATTGGTTATTTTTGTCCGTTCCGAATGGGTGCATTTCCTCATGGTCTGAATGCCAGTGCAAGACCACCGCAAACATCGCGCGTTCGCAAATCGATACAATCGAAAATCATTGACAGTTCTCAAGGACGACTGTGTACGACGAAGTTCACCGGCCCCGATTCCATTTTTCCGCGCGTCAAAATTGGCATAACGATCCCAATGGCTTGATCTACCATGCGGGGCGTTGGCACCTTTTTTTTCAACACAACCCCGAAGCAACGGTCTGGGGGAACATGACGTGGGGACATGCGGTGAGCGATGACCTCGTGCATTGGGTTCAAATGGAGCACGCGCTGTATCCGGACGAGCACGGGACGATGTTTTCGGGATCGGCCGTCGTCGACCGGTTCGATACTTCGGGGTTGGGTGAAGACACNTTNCTCGCGTTCTACACGGCGGCGGGTANTCACGTTGAGCCTCCNAAACCTTACACCCAATGTCTTGCNTACAGTANCGATNGTGGTGACACCTGGNTGAAGTTCGANGAAAACCCGATTGTTNCTTGGATTGACGCGCATAATCGAGATCCAAANGTNGTNTGGCACGCGCCGACTCGGTGCTGGATCATGGCNCTTTACCTGNCCGACGATCGGTTTTGTTTACTACGCTCNACCGACGCTAAACAGTGGGNGCGGATACAGAACATCACCCTAGAACACGACAGCGAGTGTCCNGATTTTTTCCCGTTGCTNGACGAGNCNGGGATCGAACGCTGGGTATTTTGGGGNGGGAGNGGGANCTATTTGATNGGCGATTTTGACGGCGCTTTGTTTTCGCCGCNNTNGGAAGTTCAAANCTGTGANCATGGAAGCAATGGATACGCTGCCCANACNTGGAGCAATGCGCCGAGNGGGAGANGCATTCAGATTTCNTGGATGTCTGGGGGGCGGTATCCAGAAATGCCGTTCAATCAACAAATGAGTTTTCCNGTGGAACTCTCGTTGCGAGGAAATAATGGCANTTGGACNCTGTGCCGNTGGCCGGTCNAAGAGATTGAGTCNATCACAGAACCGCTGGACGTTCCCGTANCNGTNGGGTTCGACGGNTCAAAGCCNTGGCNTATGCCCGTTTCAGGCGACCTGTTTGACATCGCTTTTGATNTCTNGGCNGATGNNGGTNGCGAAGTAGTAATGAAGATTCGCGGCATACCCTTAACGTTCGATTTTGAACGACGTGTCGTCAACTTTCGTGATAGCGAGGTTCCGATGNTCGGCNAGGACCATTTGTCGGTACGNTTGCTCATTGACCGGACGTCAGTCGAACTGTTTTTGGATGGTGGTCGGGTGAGCGCGAGTTTCTGTTATTTACCGGACGCGTACGTTGCTCCTTTNGTTTTNAACGTACGCAGTGGNACCGCCAATCTCGATCGCGTTCGGGTGGAACGCGTTGACGATATTTGGGNGTCTGTTNGTTAGCTATTTTNGCTCGTAAGTCCGTTNAATGGAGAGATCACCCTTGGTTCTAGGAGATCTGTTCGAGCGCCGATAAACCCAGTCTCGACGTAGCCTTATTCGAGCNTGAATCCCTCGTAGTCATTTGCNACTACCGCTTCGCACNTNGCGCGGTAACGATGAATTCCNCCNACGTACGGCATGAATACGCGNGGTTTTCCGAGAATNTTTGCTCCGAGGTACCAAGAATTGCAGGTNGGCGCNGTAAACATCGTGCCTTGNCCGACGTCGNTGACATGAGCAACCCATTCGNTTTCGGCGTCAAGCGTCGGTTCGATNGTNTCGACTTGGTTATTTTCNAGATGCTCTAGGCAGTCCNGGATCCAGTCGACATGCTGCTCNATGGCGACCAGCATGTTGCTTAGTACCGACGGNCTCCCNGGGCCGGTGANGGTAAATAGGTTGGGNAACCCTGCCATTTGAAGNCCCAGGTACGCTCGCGGTCCGTCCACCCATTTATCGATNAGGCGTTGGNCGTCTCGNCCNCGGATATCAATGCGCTTTAGTGCGCCCGTCATTGCATCGAAACCGGTTGCATAAACGAGTATGTCNATGTNGAACGACTCATGATCGGTNTGGATNCCGGTGGCGGTGATCCGATTAATGCCGCCNTTGCGTAGGTCAACCAGAGTTACGTTCTCCTGATTAAAAGCGGCGTAATAGTTCGAATCGAAAACCTGACGNTTACAGCCAATNGGNTAGCCGTGNGGTTTTAGNGCCTCTGCGGTTTCGGGNTCGTCGATAATCTCTTCGATTTTCTCTCGATAAAGATCACATGCGACTTCGTTGGCNGATAGATCGGTTAAAACATCCGCGTAGGTTCGTAGACCCGAAAAACCGGTTCGNGCCAGTTCGGCTTGNCGTTCCTCNGGGGTTAAATCCATTATTTTTTTAGGAACGGGTAGTTGTNCGANNGCNCNCGCCCCGAAACTNGATATCCCAACGGGCGACTCACGTTGCATCTTCCGAATGTCGGCGTAGCTGGCTTTGACTTCCTTTCGGTACTTCTCCGACAGCGGACGGTTAAAGGCCGGCAAGGTGTAAACGGGTGTTCGTTGAAAGACGACGAGCTGTGCNGCCGTCTCGGCGATCACGGGNATNGCCTGGACGCCGGACGATCCNGTCCCGATGATGCCCACTTTTTTGCCGNTAAAGTCGACGCCTTCTTNGGGCCACGTACCGGTGTGATAAACCTGGCCCTGAAACTTNNTGTCGCCAGCAATNGGNGGTTTATTGGGCATAGAGAGGCAGCCNGTNGCCATNACACAATAGTGTGCGTNCAAACGTTCTCCNCCGTCTGTTTCCACCANCCACCGAGCGCTGGCGTCATCAAACTCCATCNTTGTGACNCGCGTATCGAACGTAATGTCNCGNCGGATGTCNTAGCGATCTGCGATGTGGTTGGCGTATACGAGNATCTCTTCTTGTGANGCCATCACTTCGGACCAGTTCCANTCTTGTTCGAGCTCCTTATCGAANGAGAACGAGTATTCAATGCTCGGAACGTCGCAGCGGGCTCCGGGGTAGCGATTCCAATACCAAGTTCCGCCNACGTTGCTACCGGCTTCGAAAGCCCTAATGGTTANACCNAGTTCGCGGAGTCGATGAATCATGTACATCCCNGCGAAACCGGCTCCAANGACGACGACATCGACGTTNGGNGTTTGATCCATGTTTGAACTTTCGTTTGAAGNTGTGCCGCTNGTGGANGTCATGCAGTGTTTGCTTCTNGGACTACGAATCCTTGAGTCTGCCAATTTCNGTGACGAGACTCAAAAGATTNGNGGGCNAGATATTTCGATNNCCNNGCCGATNTGGCNTGTCGAATCGGNTANTAGNNCNATTTTTTCGNCGAANTTTTCCNTCGGNATTCNTNGNNATTNNGACAACNGNANCTTCAANGAGTCAAACAAACNATCTTGGGNCTTNTGACGCATGANGGCCGNNNTCGCGAGGNGGCTTCGACGCGTGAACGAACCGTTTGNNTCGGTTATTCGAGGATCAGCGAGTCCCCCACGGCGATNGTNCCNGCCTCAACGACCGANGCGTAGATGCCGAGATTGCCATTATTGGCCTGTACCAACGTTCTCATCACTCGCGGATCTTTGGGTAGATCGTCAAAACCGTGTGTCGTCATAATGCATCGTGGACACGCCATCTCGAACTTCAATTTTGCAGTTCCGATACGNCCGCTTTTCCCNGNCCATTCNTCCTCNGGGTAACCGGCTTTATCCGTNTCAAGNAGGACNTTCGGACGAAATCGCCNGACATCGAATTTNGATTGATCGGAGTGGTCCNCCAAACTTTGCAGTGANGCCTTCGAAATGAGGAGTAATGGAAAGGCGTCGAAGTAAGTACCNGGTGGNGATTCGTATTCGAAAAGCTCCNTCGGAAATCCACGCAGGTCNGGCANAGGTTCGTCCGGCGTTCTAGCAAATATCTCGCGAAGGTTTAGTTGCGNGTCNACATTTGGNTCAGGCGCGGATCGACGGTAATGGTCAAGCTGTTCTTTAGGAAGGATGGGCCAAAGGGTGACNTTGGTACCGAGTGCTTGGCTTAGCNTTTCTTCNGCGTCNTCATCGCGGGTGCNAATGATCGATCCATCGGGGAGCCGAATTTGAGCGTGNGGNGAGANGTTTGACTCATCGGGNTCCTGNTCGAATTCTGCTGACATGCNCATCAACGNAGGGTGACGTTTACCGCCCTTGATGCTGGCGAGCTCTTCATCTTTTAACGCCCATGACCGATCACCGGGAATGCCGTTNATCGAAAGTAGNGCTTCATCCANCTGATGGCCNCCCATGCTTTTNACTGGGTAGCGAAAAATATTNGCNANNGTCGTTCCCATGNAAATTNCCTATTTTTCNTGACTNNCGAGGTGCCGTGCGGCCACNACTAGGATGACCGTCAAAATGGCTTCGAATCCGATCATTTGAGCGGCAAAATCTGCATTCCCCATGACCGCNGACAANGCGCGAAANATCCCGGCCACTCCGATAAACGCAGCNGGAATGTACAGCAATTGACTCCGNCCTCGAAATTGGCCCATGGNCATCAAGCCNCTGTTCACCAANAAAAANCTTCCTAGATCACCGATTTGAGTGCTGGCGCCAATGCCTGACAACAGTGACATGCCGAGNCCGGCNGCGGCCTCTTCAGGTTGGAACAGCCAGTTCACGCCTNGGTAAAAAAACAAAACCGTGGGAAGGGCAACAAGTATGCGGATCAAAACCGTTAACATGCCTAACCTTTAGCGTTTCATACGTTANCNCTGTAATAACAGATATTGCTGAGAAAAGAGAAGAGCCNATGCAACTTNTTGANCCTATCCGTCGNGATCTCTTGCGACGTCCNTGGTGGATGACGGCAATGTACNTCTTTTGCATNTACATGACGTTCGTCTACATGCCGTTCGATATTTTTTGGAAGCCAATGGNGAANGACGAAGAGGTTTGGTTTGGGATTACGTTTCATCAAGAGTGGGCNAAGGTGCTGGCGCCCNTTCANTGGTTTGTGTACGCCGCGATGGCATGGGGGTTTTTCAAGATGCGTCANTGGATGTGGCCNTGGGCATCGGTGTACGTNATCCANGTGAGTTTTTCGATGGTCNTATGGAANCTTGTTGACGAACGTGGTGGNGGNTTGGTGGCGGGGTTGCCNGCAGGGNTTATTTTTCTGGTCCCGGCNATTGCGCTTTGGCGTGCCCGNGATTTGTTNAGATCAGGATGANTNNNGNGACAAGACGNTNGGNCGTCAACNGCCNAACTGACNTTAANGCGGGACTTGTTNCGNGTNGANNTCNAGCGGGATCNNANTGTTNGAATTATATTAATAGTCTATTAAAAACAATNNNATATAAAATNTATCTAGTAATAGANTTAATATNTTNTCGTGACGGCACCGNACAAGAATNGATTCGAACCTATGTCGCGTGAAGTTCAAACGCAACGCCTCAGATTACGCACGCCGAACGCAAAGGACGCTGGCGANCTGACAAGGCTGCTCGGCGATTGGGANGTGGNGAAGTGGCTTGCCCGNGTCCCGCACCCATACCGACTGGCTGATGCNAANGAGTTCATNAAAAANGTGNGNGCGANGGCATCGTCTGATTGCGAAAGTAACTTTACTGTACATCTGGACGGTANGNTGATNGGTGGCGCGGGNCTGACNGGTGAAACCGCGGCTGTCTTNGAGCTCGGTTATTGGATCGCCCGAGAACATTGGGGATGTGGTTATGCGACCGAAGCTGCGGCGGGTTTGATCGGGTACGCNGAAACCACNCTNGGATGTGCGCGATTGGANGCGTCNTATCAGAAGGACAATCTCGCGTCTGCNCGTGTNTTACGGAAACTCGGNTTTCGGCTCTGNGGTGAAAAAAGCATTTTTTCGCTCNNCCGCAATCGCGNTGTAAGTNGCACCTGCGTTTTCCTGGACCTGAAGCACTAACTGAAGTGNCGTTTCGGTTCGACAAAGTTGTACTCGCATGGNGCATNAGCGTGGTNTTGTTCGGAACGGAAATNTTNGCNGGTGANTTAGTTCTCACCGTTACGAATATCCNGCGACCGGGCATGCTTTTTGTCACTCTCTATCAGGACGCTAGGACTTTCGNNGANGACATGGTGAANACTCGNANGCCGGTCGAGAAAGCTGGTNTNCATTCCGTGNCCCGCGAAAGNACGATNGATCGAGTNGCGCNGCTTGTTATAANCGTTCCNGANGGAATTGTTGCGATCGCCNTTTTCCATGACACCAATGGAAATGGCGCGGTCGACGAAGGNTTTTTTGGTATNCCAAAAGAGCAATACGGTTTNGGCAACNATGCTCGNCCGTTATTCAGNGCGCCGTCTTATGGTGCTAGCAGCATAATGATTGAGGGCCGAACCACCCATTCGATTAAGCTAAGGTGATAAGNAAAATTGCTTNATTCGNCTAGCCNACGGCATTGCGNTNNGCGAGTTCGTTCCAAAAATGACAGGNAACACGATGGCCTTCATTGACGANTTCTTCNGTNGGCTCCACGGTTCGACATTGATCTNCTGCATGTGGACATCGTGTGTGAAAACGACATCCATTCGGCGGATGAATNGGCGAAGGGACGTCTCCNGACAAGATGATTCTTTCGCCNCGTCGACTGGGGTCAGGTATGGGAATCGCCGAAAGNANGGCCTTGGTGTANGGGTGTCGCGGAAACGCGTAAATTTCTTGGGCNTCGGCTTGTTCCACGATCTTTCCTAAATACATGACGGCGATATCGTCGGATACGTGTTTGACAACGGCGAGATCGTGNGCAATGAAGATCAACGCTAGGTTCATTTCCCGTTGNAGATCCATTAATAGATTAATCACTTGGGACTGAATCGAAACGTCGAGCGCTGATACNGCTTCATCNCAAACGACAAGCTTNGGTTTTAATGCAATCGCTCTCGCNATGCCTATNCGTTGGCGTTGNCCGCCTGAAAATTCATGTGGGAAGCGGTCCAGNGCATCGGCTTGNAAGCCGACACGATNAAGTAAATCACCTGCCCAACTTCGACGTTCTGCGGNCGTTCCNATTTCGTGGATCACGAATGGTTCTTCAAGGATTCGGCTCACNGTGTGTCTNGCATTCAGCGATTCGAAAGGATCTTGAAAAATGATTTGCACNTCTCGGCGGAAGGCTTTGAGCTCNGCTCGATTCATGGCNGCGATATCCCGACCCTCNTAGAAAATTTCGCCCGCGGTCGGGTTGTGTAATTTCAATATGGTCTGTCCGACTGTGCTCTTGCCGCAGCCAGATTCGCCGACGAGTCCCAGGGTCTTGCCCCTTTCAACGCTAAAAGAAACATCTTCGACGGCTTGTACGTTTCCGATACGGCGCAGGAACACACCACCTCGGACAGGAAAGTACTTCTTCAGTCCTCGGACTTGTAACAAAGACTCCTTCACGTCATCACTTCCGCGACTGGATGGTGACACGCGATCTGGCGTCCTGCCGCGTGAATGAGATCAGGTGATCGGAGTTCACAGTCGTCTTCGGCATTGAGACAGCGGTTTCGAAATCGACAGCCCTTGGGCATGTCAATCAAAGCTGGCACTGTTCCAGGTATGGTCGTCAGGGGTTGTTTCGGGGTTGCGTCCAATCGAGGGATCGATCGCAATAGTCCTTGCGTATAGGGATGGCGTGGTGTCGAGAACAGTTGGGTAACGCTCGCTTGCTCGACGACACAGCCGGCGTACATGACGGTTACCCGATCACATAGCTCGGCNATCACGCCAAGGTCGTGGGTAATAAAAAGAATAGCCATCCCGGATTCTCGCTGCATCTCTCGCAACAGATCGAGAATCTGGGCTTGGATCGTGACATCTAGCGCCGTGGTGGGCTCGTCAGCTATGAGGAGGTCGGGCNGCATGGTAAGCGCCATGGCAATCATGACGCGTTGNCGCATGCCGCCTGATAACTGATGCGGATATTCTTNTAGACGCTGATCCGGNGCGGGAATCCCGACTCNTTCGAGCATCTCAAGGGCACGTCGTCGTGCGATAGCGGTCGTTAAATCAGGCTCNTGTAGCTTTACCGCCTCTATGATTTGANTGCCGACACGATGGACAGGGTTTAGCGCGGTCATTGGCTCNTGGAAAATCATCGAGATACGGTTTCCNCGCACGTCGTGNANTTCTTNTNTAGGTAGCGCGANGAGGTCACGGTTTTGAAATCCAATGGANCCCGCNNTAATTTTTCCGGCNGGCTNCGGCAAGAGGTTCATGATNGAGAGGGCGCTGACNCTTTTTCCGCATCCNGACTCNCCNACCANCCCNAANGTCTCTCCAGAAGCCAGCTCAAAGCTGACGCCGTCGAGTACTTCGATGTAGCCGGCGTCGGTATCGAACCCNGCCCTAAGNCCNCGTACTTCAAGCAANGCAGCCACGGTGGTTCACTCCGAAANGTATGTTGTGTCGAGTATCGACACGGGNGCGGTCTGNGGCGCGGNATCGTCAAGAACGCTTTGTCGCTCCAGTTCGTCGATCCAAAACTGGCCACCCATNGGATTGAACAAGCCTCCNACGCGNGTACCTCTAAATTCGGGAAGCTTCATCCAACGCCAGTACGCGTCTCGTGTATACGGAACCTTNAAGGTGAAAATCACGGCGCCGGTGTCATGCAGCATCTGTTCAANCTGATGGGCTAACTCGACGCGATCCGTCTTTTCAGTTGCTGCACGGTANTNGTCAATCANCGTATCCATTTGGGGTACGGCGTTGTTGGTGAGGTTGTTGTTCTGCGGTTTGTTCGCATTGTCGGANTGATAAAACTGTCGATAACGTGGTGACAGNCCNCCNCCGGACCANCCCATCCANGCAATCTGATGTTTCTTTTCCAACATCTGTTTGAAAGATANGGNGGAATCGAGNAATTGCAGTGTCAAATCAATCCCGGCCTTTTTAGCTTCTTCCCGGAGAATCACGAGACGTGGTGTGTGATGCGATTGACCGTAGGTNACACGNAANGACAACGNCNGCTGGCCCTTGNTACGAATTCCGNGGTCGTNTCTTTCAGTCCANCCGGCCTCGTCCAGTAGTGTGTTCGCTGNAGTCAAATCGAANGCGCGCGCACGAATCGAAGTGTTGGAATAATCGCCATAACCCTCGTGATGTGTATNCTGCCTTCGATAGTCGCCGCGGAGCACCGTNGTGATCACCTTGTCGATGTTCATGGCGTGNGCGAGCNCGTAGCGTACTTTCCGATCNGAAAGGATGGAGTTGGATTGNTTCAACCACATGCCNGAGGCCGGTTGCGGGTTGTCNGTGTAAAACCAGATCTTGTGTATNTANCCGTTGTCGAANTCTTTNCCCTTGAATTTATCGTGCCAAAANTCCGGCAGTACACCACCGAATGTATCGAGCTCACCTTTAAAGAAATGTTGTAATGCGATGTTCACATCCCGAATGACCCGAACGCGTATCCGGTCGGGATTAAAGCGGTACCTGTAGTACTTGAGGTCGTTTCCCCACCAGTCTTTCTTTCGCGTGAACTCGATGTACTTGCCCTTTTCTATTTTTGAGATCTGGTATGGGCCGTTGTTGGGTTCGACCTTCCAGTTGTTTTCCCGGACCCAATTTTGGTCGAGAACATGAAAGTGTTTGGGGACGGGTCCCATGCTGTACTCGTAGAGGATCTCGTCTTTGGGTTTTGCCGACCCGCCCTCGATGGAAATGGTGTAATCGTCGTACTTCACAACATTGACGATCTGGGTTGTGTAATGGTTGTTGTACCAAGGAGCGACGATGTGTTTCGAACGCATGAAGTCGAGGGTGTAGAGGTAATCGTCGGCTGTAATAGGCGTTCCGTCGGACCACTTGGCGTTTGGATGCAATCGGTAATAAACGGTTTTTCCATCGTCGTCGAAAGCCCAATGTGTCGCTAACGTCGGGATGAAATTTCTTGTATTGGGGTGAAGACTCACTAGGGATAGAAATCCAGCACGTGTGTACCCCGCGAATGAGCCGTTGGAGTCGGGTCCTACTCGACGGATCGTGAGCGGGAACGCGAGGACATAGGTACGAAAAGTCCCTCCNGGCTTGGCGTCGGCAGAGGCAAAAATGGGATCCTCGTTATTGGTTTCCCAAGTGAGTCCGTTGGGTAAAACACCGCCGACTGGGTACGAAACAATTTCTTGCGCGACATCTCGTNGCGTTTCAGCTAGTGGGTCACCTTTATCGTTGGTCCCGCAACCGATTAACGCGAGCGTGCTGAGAAGAGCGATCAAGGCTCTGGCGATNGGGTTCATACGCAGATGCATGGTTTCATTACTCGTAATAGGTGAATTTCTTCGGATCAAAAGCTTCGCGAACCGCTTCTCCAACGTAAGTCACCATTAGAAGAATTGCCACCATCGCACCAACGACTGACGTCACTAGCCAAGGAGACTCTAATTGGCTTGTACCTTGNGAAAGCAATTCGCCCCAGCTGGGGGTTGGTGGCGGTAGGCCGAAACCGAGGTAGTCGAGAGCGGTGAGGGAGGTGATGCCCCCGGCGATCGCGAACGGTACGAACGTGACGATGATCGAGATCGAGTTCGGAAGGATGTGACTGAATATCACGCGAGCGTTGCTCGCTCCGAGTGCGCGCGCTGAAAGCACGTACGCTCGAGTCTTTTCTTTGTATGTGCTTGTGCGCATGTACCACGTCATGGACATCCACCCAAAGATCACCATAACGATCATCAGCGTCCAGAAGTTCGGGATGATGACCGAAGCAATGATCATGATGACGTAGAGAAAGGGCACGTTGGACCAAACTTCGATAACCCGCTGAAAGAAGAGGTCAAAGGCACCTCCCCAAAATCCCATGGCGCAGCCAAGTGCCACCCCAATCGTGTAGTTACAAATTAACAGAATCAAAGAAAATGAAATCGCGATTCGGAACCCATAGACAAGTCGTGCCAGCACATCTCGGCCGGTGGTGTCTGTTCCAAGATAGTGTTTTTCTGAAAGTGATGGGGCGTTGGGTGGGTATCTGCCGGCAGGTAAATCGACCTCAAAGGCGTTGTAGGGCACGAGCGGCATGATCACCCAATTCGAGTTACTTGGTTGCCGTTCGAAAAAAACTTTAAGTTCGCGAAAATTTGTTTCGTATTCGTACCCAAGGCCAAACGTGCTACCCGGGAGGTATTTGCCGTANGTCGGAAAGAACCAATTGCCCTCGTAACTAACGATTAGTGCGCGGCTGTTGACCAAGAGTTCCGCGCCAATACTCAACACGATGGTGATCAACAAGATCACTGCGGACCAATACCCCCGTTTTAGACTACGAAATCGGGCCAGCTGCCGCTGCGTGAGCGGGTTCAGTTGTGGTCTCAATTTCAAGAACCGTTCTCGCCGAATTTCACGCGGGGATCGACGATTGCGACGCAGATGTCCGAAAGAATGTTGCCGATGAGGAACAGTAGGGATGAGATCACCAAAATACCCATGACGACCGGATAATCCCTTTCGACGAGTGATTCAAATCCGAGTAGACCGAACCCGTCGATGTTGAAGATCTTTTCGATCAGAAACGAACCGCTAATGATGACNGAGATCAATTGTCCAAAAGAGGTGGCGACCGGGATAAGGCTATTGCGCAGTGCGTGGCGAAACACCGCGCGTTTGAAGGGCATGCCTTTCGCGATCGCGGTGCGGACGTAGTCGGACGATAGATTGTCCATCAGCGAGTTTTTCACCATGAAAGTCATCACGGCAAAACTACCGGCTAGGTAGGCAATCAACGGTAATGTTGCGTGATAGAGAATGTCGATGGCCTGGTCGAGGGTCGAGAGTTGGTCGAAGTTGTCGCTTACAAACCCACCCAATGGAAACCACTCCCAAGCGGATGCGAGCGCGGTTAACAATGCAATGGCAACAACGTAACCGGGTAGTGCGTACCCGAAAAAAACGACCGCTGAGGTGGCGTTGTCGAAAACGCTGTTGTGGCGAAGCGCTTTTGCGATGCCTAACGGGATGCATACNGCGTANGTAAGAATGAGNGTCGTGATTCCGTAGAAAATCGAGATTGGAAAGCGGTTTTTTATGATGTCCCAGACGGGCTCGGTGTAGCGTGTCGACATTCCNAGGTCTAGCTGCATTACCCGTCCCAGCCAAATGACGTAACTCTCGTGCCAGGGCTTATCGAAACCGTAGTACGCGCGCAATTCGGCAAGTTGATCCTCGGACAATGCTGCCCCGGCGACGCTATTCATATCGATCATTACTGCGCTATCTGTCTGGGCCAAAAGTGCTTCGTTCATGGCCCGCTCGATCGGCCCTCCCGGGACGACTCGGGTGACCGCAAACACCAGCACGGTTATGCCTAAGAATGTTGGGATTACGAGAAGCAATCGTCTGATGAAGTAGCTAGTCACATTCGTCGTCCATAGGATTCGCGTACGTAGTTCTGATACGCCCACGCGTTAACGGGTGATTNATCGCGCACTATAGGGTTCTCGGTCGATTCAGGCCATACGCCGGTCTGCATTCGTAAGACTTTCTTTGGCGACGAATCCACGGTGATAAGCTTCACAGCGTTCCCAGGGAAGAGGTATGGAAGTTGGCCAATCGTAAGAACAAGAAATTGCGCTATGGGTTTATTGGAGCCGGGGGAATTGCGGGAACGCATCTGCGAGACCTCAGTCGGCGCGAAGACGTCGAACTGGTCGCGATGGCCGATATTTCCGAGACGAGTATGCGCGGATACCAGGATCGGTTTGATATTCCGCACGCGTATTCTGACTGGAAGGAAATGCTGCGAGTCGAAGCTTTGGATGCGGTGTCGGTTTGCACGCCTAATCGACTCCACGAACGGGCCGCGATAGACGCAATGAAAGCTGGTTGTGACGTTCTCTGTGAAAAACCGCTTGCCCACTCGGCGAAGGCGGGTGAACGAATGCTGGCCGCTTCCCGTGATTTGGGGCGGAAATTAGTCATAGGATTTCAATATCGATTCAATCCTCGAACTCAGTTCCTGCGAGCGGCCGCGGATGATGGTCAATTTGGGAAGATACTTTACACGCGNGTCAAAGCTTTGCGCCGAAGAGGCATTCCGAATTGGGGGGTGTTCGGNCAAAAAGAACTCCAAGGTGGCGGGCCACTGATCGATATTGGGGTGCACGTTCTCGAAATGGCGCACTACACGATGGGGTCGCCGGAGCCCGTGTCCGCATCAGCCGATATGTTCACCTACATCGGGAACAAGCCGTCGAACCGTGTCGAGTCGGCATGGAAGGGCTGGGACTACAAAACGTACACGGTCGAAGATCTNGCGGTTGGCAGGATTCGATTCGACAACGGCGCGGTCGTCCACATCGAAGCGGCTTTTGCTGCACACATCGAGAAAGACGATTGGGACTTTCAAATCATGGGCGAAAAAGGGGGNGCAACCTGGGATCCACCAAGAATTTTTCGCGACCAGGCAGGACACATGGTAGACACGTCGCCCGGTTGGTTGGCCGAGGAGTCCTTCCAGGGAATGTTTACGCGCAAGATGAATAACTTTGTTGATCACTGCCTATATCAAACGCCGACGCTCGCGCCGGCCGAGGACGGTCTNGCAGTGCAGCGCATGCTTGATGCGCTTTATCGTTCGGCAGAGCGTGGTGGCAAAGAAGTCAACGTATAAGCCGTCGATCGAAGCGATTCATTGCTGAATCACAGCCGTTAACAAAGCGATAAAGAACCGACCNGTCGCTNGACGNGGNCCGGTTTTATTGNCCAAGAAGGTTGTGTTGNANGCNAGATNNATATATTCCNNAATGGAATGTATAAGTATCCATACANTCCATATATTTTAGTATAAAGTTGCGCTCCTTTCGAGGNTCAAAGGGACGATCCATGGGGTATATGGAAGAGATTGATGANNTNCGTCGNGGGTTGTTAGCACGCGGGCAGGAGTGGGGGGCNATCAACCCNGAATACGTAGTCCGNATGCGTCACCANAACCGTTTTCGCACGGGATTNGANATNGCNCGTTANACCGCGGACATCATGCGNCGCGATATGGCNGATTACGANGCCGACCCCGCNAATTACACNCAATCGNTNGGGGCGTGGCACGGTTTCGTTGCGCAACAGACGATGATGTCGGTGAAAAAACACCAGGGCTCGCTCGACAAGAGGTANATCTATTTGAGCGGCTGGATGGTTGCGGGANTGCGTTCACAATTCGGACCGCTGCCGGANCAGAGCATGCANGAAAAGACCTCGGTTCCCGACTTGATCGAAGAGATNTATACGTTTCTNACCCAAGCCGATGCNCGCGAACTACAGCACCTGTANACGGNGCTCGATGAGGCGCGTTCGGCGGGCCACGACGTTTCCGANCCCATCTCCANNATTGANNATTTTGAAACCCACATNGTGCCGATGATTGCNGACATCGATGCGGGATTTGGGAATGAAGAGGCCACCTATCTTNTAGCGAAGAAAATGATTGAAGCGGGAGCCTGCGCGATCCAGATTGAAAATCAGGTGTCTGATGCCAAGCAGTGCGGGCATCAAGCGGGCAAGGTCACGGTTCCACATGAAGACTTCGTCTCTAAGTTGCACGCGATTCGGTACGCATTTCTTGAGCTCGGGATCGANAANGGGGTGATCGTCGCCCGTACCGANTCGTTGGGNGCAGGANTGACGCAGAAGATACCCGTCTCGCAAGAACCGGGCGACCTCGGTCATAAATATTGCGAATTCCTNAAGGTGTCGCCTGTGAGCGATCTCGGCGAACTCAAAGAAGGCGACATNGCTATNCACCAAAATGGGGTGTTGTGCAAGCCGGAACGGTTGGATAACGGCCTTTACGCGTTTAAGGAGGACACCGGATTTGATCGNGTCGTACTCGANTGTGTCACGGCGCTTGAACACGGGGCCGACTTACTTTGGATCGANACCGAGCGNCCGAACCTTGAGCAGATCGGTGGCATGGTNGAAGCGGTCCGNAANNNNCGTCCCGAGGCGAANTTGGTCTANAACAATTCCCCGTCCTTTAATTGGACGCTGAAATTCCGTGANCAGGTATANGAGGAGTGGNAAGGGGCNGGCAAAGACGTTTCCGCATATCCGGATCCCGCGNTGTTCGAAAAGGGTTTGATGGACGAGACTATGGACGAGACTGAGCTTGCGCAGGAGGCGGATCGTTTAATCCAGAACTTTCAACGNGATGCCTCACGCGAGGCCGGAATTTTCCATCACCTCATCACCTTGCCGACTTATCACGAAACAGCGCTCGGGGTGGATAGGTTGTCGGAAGGCTATTTCGGTGAGCTGGGGATGCTCGCTTATGTCAAAGGTGTTCAGCGTCAAGAGATTCGACGGGACTTAGCATCCGTTAAGCATCAGGATTTAGCAGGTTCGAATATTGGGGATGACCATAAAGAGTACTTTCTTGGCGAGAAAGCGTTGCTCGCCGGGGGTACCGCCAACACCATGAAGCAATTCTAAGAGNCAGGTCGATACGCCTATAGCGTCATTGGNTAACCGNCCGATCGACGACACCTTCGTCTGTGATGACAAGGTGCGTGAGTGACTGGTCGTCATGCAACATTCGCCAGGACACCATGTCGGTTGCAGATTGGATCATTGCGGCGTTGTANTNGGGATTGTTTGCCACGTTTAGGGTTTCGTTCGGATCGTTTTTGAGATCGAACAATAAGGGTGGAAGTGTTGGGAANTGCACGTACTTGAGAGTCTCGCTCCGCAAGACATTTAGCTTGCATTCTCTTGGTGACAAACCCAAAGACGATTCGCTTTGTCTTCCGCTGAAATCNAATTCCCAATGTGCCTGGGATCGCCAGGCCGACGGGAGTTGGCCTTTTTCCGTCGCTGCGAGTAGTGAACGCCCGTCGCATTGAAGGGGAATCTCAAGATCCAGCCAATCAAGCATGGTGCTCATGAGATCAACGTTCTCGGTAAACTGATCTACCCGGGTTCCACGGTGGTCGTTTGCGACGGACGATGGGTTGTAGATGATGAGAGGAATAGCGTAGGACTGATCGAAATACCCGAGTTTACCGATAAGCCAATGGTCTCCCATTTGCTCGCCGTGGTCGGACGAAAAAATAATGAGGGTGTTGGACCATTCACCACTGGCTTTGAGGGCGTCAAATAGTCGACCTAGATTGTGATCGACCTCAGTCATGAGTCCGAAGTAACTTGATTGGAGTCGTCGTAGTTTTTTTTCGTCGTCGGGACAACGAAAATGTTTCTGCTGCAAAAGATAATCGAGATAGGGATGCTGGGCTCGTTCGGATTCTAGATCCTTGGCTCTCGAAATGGGTGGCAGGTCGTTCGGGTGATACATGCGGTTATAGGGTTCGGGTGCAACCCACGGCGGATGGGGTCGCAGTAACGAGAGATGCACGCACCAGTCTTGTCTATCTTTAATGTAATCGAGCACCTGATCGACCATGAAATAGGTGTCATGTAGTTCTGCGGGAATACTGAGGGGGGCGGCTTCTGGTCCGCCTTCCTCCCATTCGGGCTGGGCTTTCTTGCTCGTGTAAAGTTCATTTGAATCGGCGGGGACGGGGTAACCTTGTTTTGACACCCATTCAGCCCAGGAGTGAGGTCCAGACTCCAATAGCTTGCCTAGTTGAACGATTGGCTCCAAGCCTGGCAGAACACCGTCCCAAGTCTTTTGCGTCGGGCCGGTAGTTGTGTGTTCGCGCGGATCTAAAGCCGTATCCGTGTAACCAAAAAGTGTTGGAACGAAGCCTTCCTTACGCATCTCTAAGGCCCAGTTGGTGTGCCGAGTTTCGAGTGGTGTCCCGTTGCCGCTGACGCGATGATTCAGCAGATACATTCCTGTATGGATGCTGGCTCTGGAGGGTCCACAAGGTGCCGCATTCGCAAAATGTTGGGTAAACAACACGCCTTCGTTTGCCAGGGCGTCTAAGTTCGGCGTCTGTACCATATGTCCCAAACAAGACAGGCATTCTGCGCGCCATTGATCTGCAGTAATGAAAAGGATGTTTTTGGTCACGTCAGGCCTAACCGCGTGTCTTTTTCCTTGCAAGTCATTATGGCAACACATCGATAGGCTGATAACAAACAGGGCGCGTTGCACCAATGTTTCGATCGGGTGATTTCCAAATGCCTCGAACCGGTTGGGTAGGGGCGATTTGGTATAATGCCGGATCCCTGTTTCCAGAGACAAAGCGCCTGGCTGTCCCATCAAGTTGTTTGGAGTGCAGTTGAAGAATGGAGTTTTGTGGAGATGACGATGAAATCAAGCGAGGTTGCCCAGTTGAAGTCGGACTTCCATCGAGATGGGTACGTCATCGTTCGTGATCTTATTTCACCTGAGGTGCTAACAGAATTGCGAGAGGGCGTGCAATCCGCGGTTCAACGCTTACGCCCGAAAGATTCAATGTACAAAAATCATGGCTTGCCACAACTTCACGGTAATGTTGCGAAAGGATTGGAAAGGCTCGACGAATACTTTAAAGACTTCATCAACGACGGTACCCATGTGCTTCTCTTAGAAGAACTGTTGGGAGAGAAGCAGACACCAGCGACGGTTGGGTACTTTTCTAAAGAACTCGTGGAAGACGAAATACATCCCCATTTTGATGGAGATAATGGCTGTACGATATGGTTCGCTCTGGATCCTACGGATTCAGATAACGGCTGCGTCCACTTCTTGAAGGGTTCGCATCTGCAGTTTACTCGTAATGTGCAGTCGTTTAGTCCGCTCAAATCCCGCGATTTATTTGATGATCCCAATGCGGTCGCCGCCATCTTGAATCCAGGAGACGTATCGATACACGATGCAAGAACGATCCATTGGTCGGGCAAGAATACATCTGGCCGACCTCGGCGAGCCGTCAACTGCTTCTACCAGAAGAGATCGACGTCAAAGTCGAAGAAATCGGTCGCAATGAAGGACTCTCGCGGGTAATGGGAGTTGAGGCGTTGTAAATAGCTGACGCCCGCGCGTTTGTTGAATTGCATTCGTCTTCTAAGACGGGCTTGTCGTAGTTTTCTTTCTCGTACGCGGCGTAGCTTTCAGCAGATTCGATCGATTTCTCTAGCGATAAACGTTCAGTTCAAGCCGAGTGTTTCGGGTGTGTACCAAATCGGTGATGTGTACGCACGGTCTTGCACAATCAAAGGTATGTCCTCTGGAAGTTTGTCGAGTCCAAAAAAATCGACGTCGTATGCGGTCCATCGCGGTGTCGGTATCTCGATGACCCGGAGATAATAAAAGGCGGGGATTGATCGATCGAAATTCGGATCGCGCCAAACGGTAGTGAGGATGGCAGCACCGATGTCGTTCGAGTACGACGTGTTGTCGACGTTGGCGGTGCTCGCCACGCCGATAGGTCGGGGCGCGACGGCGACATCGTAAACCTTCTCGGCGATGGTTCCGTCGGGTCCGAACCAACCTTTTACAATCTGCATTCGATCTAGATTTGCTCCATCGACATCCTTTGCTGCGCTGGCTAGAAATGTAGGAACGGCCGACTCCG
>PBGU01000046.1 GCA_002719135.1 Gammaproteobacteria bacterium | reverse complement strand
TAAGTTGGGCAGTTTACTCATCAGCAGCAATCATAAGGCAATCGTAATGACCCACGTTAGAGCCACCCTGGTAGCTCTGAAACAGCCGGTAAACAGACCGTTCACGGACTATGCCGTTCTACCCCACTTATTTCGGCTGGCAAATCTGGTAGTCTGCAAAGGTGGAGATTCAGGAAATACGAAGTGCGAGCATTCATCTCAGGCGTTACATGCGCCATTTTCATTTTCACTGCTGGCTATGCATTCACTAACGATTACAAAGCACCCCGGTTAGCGGGTTCTGACCAACCAGACATCAATGGCATTTGGCAAGCGCTTAACGCAGCCAACTACGATATTGAACGGCATATGGCGCGTCCAGCGATGGCCCTTAGAGACGGACCGCACGGTCCGGTTCCAGCCGTCGATGTTGTAAAGCTAGGTGCCGTGGGTTTGGTTCCGGGGGGCATGGGGATATTGGTCAACGCCGACGGTACGCCATCGGAGTCCGGACTACCGTACAAGCCAGAAGCACTAGCAACAAAGCAGGAAAATGCAGACCAATGGCTCGAAAGAGATCCAGAAATTAAATGTTATTTGCCCGGCGTCCCGCGAGCGAACTACATGCCCTATCCATTTCAGATCATCCAGAACAAAAATGCGGTCTTTATCGCGTACGAATACGCGGGCGCGGTTCGTGACGTTTATTTTGATAATGACATCCCCGCACCCGTCGACTCCTGGATGGGCCAGTCCGATGGCCACTGGGAAGGCGACACGTTGGTCATTGAAGTCACCGGGCAGCTTGATAGTTCATGGTTTGACCGCGCCGGTAACCATCATTCCGCTGCGATCAAAGTGACCGAGCGCTGGACCCCAACTGGTCCGAATCATCTGCAATATGAAGCAACAATCGAAGATCCTGAAACATTCACCGAACCTTGGACCATTGCAATGCCGTTGTACCGTCGTATGGAACCCAACGCGCGGCTAATGGATTTAAAATGTGTCGAGTTCGTCGAAGAATTGATGTACGGCGAATGGCGTCGATACCCACTGGACAAGTGATATGAAAATTAAAGCAACCGCCTTGTTACCTATACTCTCGGCCGTGGTCATCGGCTCATTTGCGACCGCGGATATACCGCGAACTGCGGAGGGTAAGCCCGACATGAGCGGCACTTACAACGTCGGCACTTCAACGTCAATGCAGCGAAATCGTATTTTTGGCGACAACCGTTACATGACCGAGGAGCAGGCAGAACGATATACCCGCGCCACCCAATCGATCCTGCAAGGCCGAACAGAAAGCGATCCCGACAGGGAAGCGCCACCCGAAGGCGGCGATGGCTCACCGGGGGCTGCCGGCAATGTTGGTGGATACAACGCCTTTTGGATTCCACGAGATGGCACCACATCGGTCGGCAAGATGATCCCAACATCAATCATCTACGAACCCGAAAACGGGCGTTACCCACCAAGAACTGAAAAGTCACGGGAACAAAGGGCAAGCCGATACCGAAACTATCGTCAAAACGACGGCACAGCATGGTGGCTAGAAAACGAGGGTCCCGGTCCATACGACGACCCCGAACTACGGCCCCTTGCAGAACGTTGCTTGCTCGGCTTTTCATCAACGTCAGGGCCACCCATGCTCCCGGCGCTCTATAACAACACCAAGCGCATCGTGCAGACGCCCGATACCGTGATGATTCTCATCGAGATGAACCACGACGCCCGTATAGTCCGCATGAACGGNGAGCACGTCGCGCCGGATGTCCGAAAATGGATGGGCGATTCTNTCGGNCACTGGGAAGNCGACACGTTGGTNGTGGACACGACCAACTTCGCTGACCGGCCCGGTCTTGGTGGNGCCACACGAAACCTTCACGTCNTCGAACGCTTTAGCCGAGTGGACGANAGNACNCTGCTTTACGACTTTACCGTNNACGATCCTACGGTATGGACGCAGCCGTGGCAGGGNCAGTATTCCTGGCCAGAAACCGAGGAACGGCTCTACGAATANGCGTGTCACGAGGGCAACTACGCGCTCGGTAACATTCTTCGNGGCGCAAGGATTCTTGAANCCGANGCCNTGACCGCACAAGGAGGAGAATAAACGTGAAANTACCGAATCTAACCATNGCATTGNTCGCNGCATTCTTGCCNGTNTCNAGCGCACAAGCACATCACGCNTTCGGGGCNGAATTCGATCCCAACCGCCCNCTCCTTATTAAGGGCGAAGTCATCAAGGTCGAGTGGGTGAATCCGCACGCNTGGATCCACGTTGCACGCGAGATGGAAGATGGGACGACCGAATCATGGATGGTTGAAGGTGGTACACCAAACACNCTNCTACGTCGTGGGATCACGCGAGATTCGCTNAAACCCGGNATCTATCTGGTGGTCGANGGNTACCAGTCGAAAGANCGTTCCAATCGCGCCAACGGCCGNAACATTACNTACGCCGATGGAACNACCCTGTTTCTGGGATCCTCAGGGACAGGNGCGCCTCGAGACGGCGCAGATCCGCGCGACCGACCACGCTAATTGTTAGCGCGTCAACTCCCCATCGGNNTCGTAATNTCGGCNGTGATCGGGTGTAGCGCGCCNGACACAAGTTCGATCNNCGACTANGAGACATCGCTCGATGTNGAACAACTCATGCATTACGTNCTCGAACCAGCCGCNGATATCGTCTGGGATTCGGCNGGNACCATCGCAACACTCGAAGGGGTCGAAGACCTCGCACCAACCACNGACGAGGGTTGGTTCCGCGTCCAACACGCGGCNGCCGTCGTCAGCGANTCAGGCAACNTATTACTCATGCCGGGNCGGGCCAAGGACGACGANTGGCGCGAAATTTCGCTNGGNTTNGTGTCCACCGGCAAAGNGCTAATGACGGCGGCCGAACAACAGAACGCCGACGCCATTTTTGATTTGGGCGGTCAGNTATATAACGTGTGCGTTGCGTGCCATCAACGCTACTGGGTCGAAAACGATCAGTAGAGCGTTTCTTGGCCTGATTATTCTCGGCTTCGCTATTTCAGCGTCCGGACACGATCTCTCCCAAGCCAACGCCAATTACGTCCAATCGATCGAAGGGGCCGCCGCCGCAGTATTTACCTACCTTGGCGCTAAGCACATGTTCACCGGTATTGATCACATCCTCTTTCTGACCGGGGTGATGTTTTTNCTTCGANGCGCACGGGATGTCGCAATTTANGCGTCGCTTTTTACGGTTGGACACAGCATCACGTTGCTTTGNGGNGTCCTNGCNAACTGGATGGTGAACGCCTCGATCGTCGATGCGATCATCGGTTTTTCGGTCGTCTACAAGGGGTTCGAGAATCTCGGCGGTATCAAACTGCTCGGCCGTTGGGCGCCCGACACCCGANTCGCGGTTTTCGTTTTCGGGCTGTTCCACGGGCTCGGGCTTGCGACCAAACTTCAAGGACTCATGTCCACTGAAAACGGCGGTNTGATNAATNTGATTTGTTTCAANGTCGGCGTCGAGTTGGGCCAACTCGCTGCGTTGGTATGCGTGATGGCGGTTCTCATCTTTTGGCGTTTCCGCCCGAGTTTCGNGCGCATGAGTTTTGTTGCCAATAGCGCATTGGTGGCCAGTGGATTTATGCTGGCNGGGTATCACTTGCTGCAATATTCGCTNTCNTCATGACCTCCAACCCCACNNCCAAGTCCATTGCCNNCACCACCGCCATCTCNTTTTCNATCGCNGTCNTCGNCCTGATCGGCGCGGTTCTNCCCGCAGAGTTTGGCATCGATCCGCTCGGNACCGGGAAAGCANTGGGACTCTTAGATCTNTACGTCACCGATACNACGCACNCCANTTCAANNGCGCAAACAGATGACTANGTCACCCACGACATCGAGATNCCGTTNANTCCATTCGANTCGATGGAGTTCAAGTACCACCTCGCGGCCGGNGCCGGCATGGTTTACAACTGGGACGCGTCNGGCGAGGTTTTGTTCGACTTTCACGGCGAAGCCGACGACGCCGAGCCGGGAGAGGCGAGTTTTTATGAGAGCGGTCGGAAGCGCCATTCTTCNGGGACATTTATTGCGCCTTTTTCCGGCAAGCACGGGTGGTTTTGGGAAAACCGCGGCACCAAAGTCGTCTCAATACGTTTGACGTCTGCAGGNCATTACGATCACGGNATCGANTACCGCGATCGNAGTATTCAACAACATGCCATCGGCNCCTCTAACTAACNNNNTGGNTCAGNGGTTTAACTCCNACGGTACGGTACCGAGGACAATCCATAGTGGATCGCCCGTCGCGGGCGACTGATCGACAAACCTAATCTCCTCAAAGCCAGCCTCGAANAGAAATGCCGANACCAATTCCANCCGTTCTCTCGGAGANAGTGAGTGGAATGCNGCGATGGCTTTAGTCGGNAAACACCGGTGGGACATCGCAATCGCTATTTGACCCTCGGGACGCATGACCGAACGCACAGACGACAGCACTTCGACGGGTTTAACCAAGTATTGAATCGACACACTAATGAGCACGCGATCAAAGGAGCTAGGTGCATAGGGCAGCTCGTGATCGCGATTCAAGTCGTGGACCAAGTATTCCGTCAGCCTCGCGTTGCCGACCAGTTCTTCCTCGTTCATGCCAAGTCCGGCCACCCGTCCTAATGTTTGATCCTCGGGCAGGTGCGAAATCCACGAACTCATGAGATCAAGNACGTCGGCTTTCAACGGAACGAATTCCCGATAGAATTGCGTCAATGCTTNGATCGTCTCTGGATCAATATGGGCGACGAAGCGCGGAGCCAAATAAAAGTTCCCATCCGGGCTCTCGTCGGCTCGGCGGAAGTACTCTTCAGGAAATACGTTTTNNTCCATGAGCCGATTCATCACTGAAAGNCGGGCGCTCGTCAAGCTAGCNGCNCCCATGGCACTAACCCAGTTCTTCATCATGGGNATGGGATTTTTGGATACCGCCATGGCGGGCCGTTACTCCGCCACCGATCTCGCCGGCGTTGCGCTCGGNGGNAACATCTTNTGGCCCNTTTTTATGCTGACCGCCGGCATCACCATGGCGCTGACCCCTATCACGGCCCAATTGAGAGGAGCCAATCGCGTACACGAAATCGGTGCCTTGGTGCGACAAGGGATATGGATTGCGCTAGGCGCGTCGCTTGTCACCGTCGTCCTCGTCACGCAAGCGGGGACAGTGTTCCAATGGATGGCCATCGATCGCGACGCGATCTCCATCGCGGATCAATACCTGGANGCCGCCGCGTGGGGAATCCCGACGGTGTTCGTGTACGTCACGCTCAGATATACGTCCGAAGGCCTCGGACATACCGTATCTCCCATGGTCATCGTCGCGTTCGCGCTCGCCGTCAATGCGTTTTTGAATTACGCGTTCATCTACGGCCGATTCGGCGCCCCTGAATTGGGCGGTGTCGGGTGCGGTTACGCCACCGCGATCGTTATGTGGTTAGAGCTATTGCTTATGACTACCCAATTATTTCGGGCGCACTTTCGTCGAACCAGAGTGACGGCCAGATTCGATCTCCCCAACATCGCCACGATTGCGAATATCTTCCGTATCGGCCTCCCCATCGGTCTATCATCGTTTATCTCGATGGCGATCTTTTCTGTCATCGGCTTTATGGTCGGTACCCTCGGCGTCGTTCCGTTGGCCGCACACAGCATCGCCGGGAACATCAATTGGGCGACGTTTGTCATCCCGATGGCAATCGGGGGAGCTGCCAGCATTCGGGTTGGATTAACGGTGGGGGCAGGGGATTATGCCGGCGCTCGCGCGGTGAGCGCTACGGCGATCAAACTCGCTCTCGCGTACGCATTATTGGTGAGTTTACTGCTGGTCTTGTTTCGGCACGACGTGGTCTTGCTCTACTCACAAGACGCCGACGTTTTGGCCATGGCGGCGACGCTCATACTCATTATTGCGGTTTATCAAATCGCTGATGCCACGCAGGGAACCGCCATCGGCTCGTTGCGCGGCTACAAAGACACACGCGCACCCATGATCTTTGCGCTGGTTGGTTATTGGATCATCGCGTTGCCAGTCGCCGCCTATTTTGGTTTCGGCGATTACGGCGTATACGGATTCTGGGCCGGAATGGCGATCGGCGCTGCACTGGTCGCATTAGCTAGCGGACTGCGACTTCGATCGACCAGTCGCAACGAGGCCCGTATCAAGCAGTTTTCAGGTCTCTAACACATCGAACCGTAGCCCCAACTTGCGGATCGAAAATCCCGTCGACTAGGCTAAGTTCGATGCCGGAATGTGAACAATCATTCCGTCGAGACGTTCACTTATCGGCACCTGACAGGTCAGACGGCTATTGCTACGGCGCTCCGGGACAAACTCCAAGATGTCATTTTCGTCGGGATCCAACGGACCCGAAAGCACAAACCAAGATTCTTCTAGATAACAATGACACGTCGAGCAGGTACAACCGCCGCCGCATTGCGCCGTGATACCCGGCACGCCGTGATCGACGGCGCAATCCATGACAGACTCACCGTCCGTTGCTTCAAGGACCTGACGGCTGCCGTCCGGCTGCACGAATGTAATCTTCACCACGGCAGCGATGCTAGAGTGGCCACGTCGAAATAGCTATGATGCGCGGTTTGCGGAAGGGAGTACGCGTTTGCGAGTCGTTGGCCTCACAGGCGGAATTGCATCTGGAAAGTCCACAGCGGCAACGCTGCTGGGCGAGCTCGGCGCACACATAATCGATGCAGACGTTCTGGGTCACCAAGTGTACAACCCCGGCACATCGGCATTCCAAACGGTGGTGAAAACGTTTGGTGAAGACATCGTTGCAGACGACGGCACCATCGATCGTCGCGCGCTCGGCAGCAAAGTGTTCGGTAACGGCGACGCATTAACACGTCTCACCGATATTGTCTGGCCCGAAATACGCCGATTGGCTGAGTTGGAGATTCGCAAGGTCGGCGACGAAAATCCCAATGCCGTGATCGTGTTGGAAGCGGCGGTTTTGCTCGAAGCCGGTTGGGACAACATCGCCGATGAAATCTGGGTCGTCGTCGTCGACCCCGAGATTGCCATCGAGCGCGCCATGCAACGTGATGGCGCCGATCGGGAGGCGATCGAAGCGCGCATCAACAGCCAACTTAGTAACGACGAACGCACCGCCAAAGCGCACCTTGTCATCGACAATTCCAAAGACCAAGCAACACTCGTGAGCCAAATTAATGCGGCATGGAAGCAAGTCTCCAGCGGATGAAGGAATCAGCATGATCATCGACCTCCATACCCATTCCATCAAATCGGACGACGGTCGGGCAAAAGTCCAAAACTACTGTCAGTGGATTAAAACGCGAGACATCCCGATCGATGGTTTCGTTTTGACCGAGCACCGACAGTTCGATTTTGAATCCGATTACAGCGCGCTCGCTAAAGAGTTTAATCTGATCATCCTTAAGGGTGCCGAGGTCGAGACTGAATACGGGCATGTGCTTGTGTTCGGTGTCACTGAAGCGCTGACCGAGCAATTCAACTTCTCAAGCATCGGCCTACCGCTAGCCGATGTAATAGAAAAAAGCGAGGCCCTTGGCGCCGTTCCAGTGCCGTGCCATCCTGGCAGGCCACGCGTCGGTATGAGCGCTCATTTAGACGAGTACGGCATCCCTAAGGGAGTCCGTATCGTCGAAACGTTCAACGGAGGTAGTCGCAATAACGAGGACGACATTGCACAGTCCATGGCCGAACAGCAGTCTTACCTGGGTATTGGTGGCAGTGATTCACACATCGTTAGTCATGTCGGCCGCTGTGCAACCGAATTCTCGAATCCTGTCCACTCAGAACTGGAACTCGTGGAAGCGCTAAACGCAGGCGAGTTCAAAGCCGTCTCGTTCAAAACGTAATCACTCAATTGCGGAATTATTGATGTCGAAGATCAATTTTTGCCCACGCTGCGCTACTCCGCTCACCAGCGTGTTTGATGGTGGTCGGGACCGCCAAGCGTGCCCAGATAGTGACTGCGGGTTTGTCCATTTTGGGGATTTTTCTATTGGCTGTTCGGGTGTGGTGTTACGCACAGAAGCAGGCGTCAACAAGGCACTTCTTATCCAGCGTGGTCAGGAACCCTTTGCCGGCACATGGCAATTACCCGGCGGATACGTCGAAAACGACGAACTACTTTCCTTGGCCGTCGAGCGTGAAATCGAAGAAGAAGCCGGTGTTACCGCCAAAGTAACCGACGTCGTCGCCTTCCGTCACATGTTGGGCGGTCCGAGCTCAAACATCTACATGATTTTCCGTCTCGATTACGTTGCCGGAGAACCTCGCTACGACAGCGTCGAGACTGCCGACGCAGGTTTTTATTCGCTCGACGAAATGGCAACCATGCGTGGGGTCCAAAACATTTCCCGGTGGGGGATCGAACAGGCCATTCTGACTATACCCGGTAGCGGGCTCACCCTCGATACGACTGGGACCCGAATGCCCCGTTGGCAGGTATTCGGCCTTACCGATGCCGATCCCGCGGTTTGGCGGCAGCACTAAAGATTCGTGACCCGTACTTCTATAGCGGTCGAAAGAGCGGGATCGCGTAATCGCCGTGGGGTTCCCATTCGACACGAACCGCCATTCCACAATGCACGTCGCTCGATGGATCTTCAATACCCACGACGTTGGACAGCAACCGCGGACCTTCATCTAGGTCAACCCAAGCAACGACATAGGGCACATGTTGCCGAAAGAAGGGGTGGTAGCTTTGGCGGACGATGCTGTAACTGTAGATCGTCCCTAGCCCGCTGGCGTCGTGCCATATGAGGTCGCGACCCAAGCACCCGACACAATGGCGACGTGGGTGAAAAATGACCGTGTCGCAATCATTACAGCGCTGAAAACGAAGTTGACGGTCCATGGTCCCTTGCCAAAAGGGCGCCGTGTCAGACTCTTCGAAATTGGGTAGAGGTCGAGTCGATTCAGTCATATTAGTCACCTCCCAAGACGACGGTTCCGGCGCTATGTCGACTGCCCAGCATGCCGCCATTGCCATGTGCCACCGCAAGTTTCGCTCCCTCAACTTGAGCCGTGCTTTCGCCACGTAGCTGCCGCGCTGCCTCGATAAGCAAAAAAATGCCGCGCATACCCGGGTGATTTGACGATAGGCCACCACCATCCGTGTTGAGGGCAGGGCCCTCGCTGGGGCGATCGAAACGAAGACGGCCGCCTTCGACCCAACGACCACCCTCGCCTTTTGGACAAAAGCCCAAGTCTTCAAGAATCGTAAGAACCGTGATACTGAACGAGTCATAGATCATGGCGATATCCATCTCATCTGGACCGACGCCCGCTTCGCCGAAACCAATTGGACCCGATTGGACTGCGGCGCTCGACGTAATGTCCGCACCTCCACCGGGGTACTTGGTGGCCTCCCCTGTCCCCAAGATCCAGACCGGTTTATGACGGCAATCGCGAGCCACATCCGGTGCCGCGATGACCACGGCACCGCCTCCATCTGAAATCATGCAGCACTCCAGAAGGTGTAATGGGTCAGCGATCATTCGCGAATTAACCACGTCGTCGACGGTTGTTTCCCGGATATCGAGAAACTCCAAATCTTCCATTGCACGAACCGCGTCCGGGTTTCGCATCGCGTGACAGCGAGTGGCCACCGAAATTGCAGCTAACTGTTCACTGGTCGTGCCAAATTCAAACATGTGCCGACGCGCGCACATCGCGTAATTCGCAATCAGCGTTAATCCAGCGAACGATTCGAGATTATCGGCTGGATAACCCCCCATGCCACGACCCCCTGTGCCAATGCGGGCGACGTTGCTGTGCGCAGTCGAACCGTATGTCAACAAGGCGACGCGAGCTTTACCGGCTGCGATGGCTCGGCGCGCGTGCGCCGCATGAAATTGATACGAGCTTCCACCGACATTGGTGGTGTCAATCACGGTCGGACTTAATCCGAAATATTCGGCGATGGTTAAACCACTGGCACCGCCCTCGCCCGCGTCATAAATACCATCCACGTCGGACCAGGTAAGACCCGCATCGGCAAGCGCTTTACTCGCACTTTCAGCCTTAATGTGAAGCGGAGAAAGTTCTCCCTCGACATCGCGAGACGGAAATTCATGGATACCGACAATGGCAGCATCCCGTTGTTGAATAGACACACGTGCATCCTTCGAAGCGGGCCTGGGAGTCTACGAAATTACGGGAATCTAAGTCCAATCAGGATGATTCGCCCGCGCTACACCTCATAGGTCTGGCCGCCATGAACGCAACAGAAGGGAGTTGGCAACAACGCTGACGCTTGACAACGCCATGGCAGCGCCAGCGATCGTGGGGGTCAGCGCCCCAGACATCGCAAGAGGCATTGCCACAATGTTGTAGACAAACGCCCAGAAAAGATTTTGTTTGATTTTGCGGAACGTGCGTCGACTCGCGTCTATCGCTCCGGGAACCAAACGCGGGTCAGCACGCATCAGAGTGATTGCCGCCGTTTCCATGGCAACGTCAGTCCCCGAACCCATCGCAAAACCGACGTTCGCAACTGCCAACGCGGGACTATCGTTAACACCATCACCCACCATACCGACCGGAATCCCCCCTTCAATCCAGTCAGAAATCAATTGCGCCTTTCCTTCAGGAGACACACCTCCATGCGCTTCAACGATGCCCACATCGTCAGCAACTGAACGGACAGCCGCCTGGGCATCGCCCGAGACAATGACGGGTTCAATATGCATTCGTTCCAACTGCCGCACTGCCTCGGCGGCTTCGGTCCGTAGCGCATCGTGGATCGAAAAAACAGCAAGCACCTGTGTCGAGTCGGCGAGCCAGACCTTCGTATCCGTTTCGTTCAGATCCTGTATCGAAGGAACCACAAGGCCGGACTCACGCACCATAGCGTCGTTACCACATAAATAATCAGTCCCTGCGACCCGGCCTTCTACGCCCTGGCCAACGCGATTGACGAACCCCTCGCTTTGCCCTGTCGAAATACCACGCTCGTCGGCCGCAGCGCAAAGTGCCCTTGCCAGCGGATGCTCGCTGTTTTGTTGTATCGCAGCAGCGATCTCGAGTACGCCAGGTTCATCAGTACCCGCTAACGTTGTGATTTGTCGCACCCGCGGTTGCCCGAGAGTAAGCGTCCCCGTCTTATCGAAGACGATCCGCTTGAGCACTTGAGCTTCTTCGAGTGTCGAGACATCTCGGATCAAGATCCCAGCGCGCGCCGCGGCCCCTGTTCCCGTCATAATCGCGGTCGGCGTAGCCAAGCCCAACGCGCACGGGCACGCGATGACCAATACCGCGACCGCGGCCAGTAACGCCGCTTCAAGGTCGCCGTATAGAAAAAACCAACCCGCAAAGGTGATGCCTGCGAGGATTAGAACAAGCGGCACGAACCATACGGTGATTCGATCGACCAAGCTCTGTACCCGAGCCTTACCGAGCTGCGCGCTTTCCACCAACCGCACGATCCTCTGCAGCGTGGAATCTTCGCCGACGGCTAATGTATCGATCTCTAACATGCCGTTGATGTTGATCGAACCTCCGGTCACGGTATCGCCTTGTGACTTCAGCAGCGCCACGCTTTCGCCCGTGATCAGTGACTCATCCACCTCCGCTTCACCCTGAATGACTCTGCCGTCGACGGCGACACGGTCACCGGGTCGACATACAACCACATCGCCAATGCGTACCCCCGCAATCGGTCGCTCTTCCAAATTGCCGGCGGCCGTTTTCACCAAAGCAATCTCCGGACGCAAAGACATGAGAGCTCGAACCGCTTCGCTCGTTGCCCGCTTGGCCTTTGCTTCGAGATACTTGCCAAGCAGCACCAACGTAATCACGACCGCCGACGCTTCAAAAAAGAGTTGGCCTTCGGCCGCTTCGCCTAACGTGACTAACAAGTACCAGCTATAGACGTACGCGGCCGTCGTTCCTAACACCACGAGCACATCCATGTTAGTGCTACGGCTCTTCAGGGCATTCAACGCTGCGCGGTAAAAACGAAGTCCAAGTACGAACTGGACCGGCGTCGCAAGCAGAACTTCGATCGCTGGTAACAGATGCAATTCGTTGTATCCCATAAATTGCAGCAACATCTGGGCGACCAAGGGCAACGTCAACAACGAAGCGGCGATCACTTCGCGTCGATCCCGGCGCAACTTCACCTCACTCTGGTCGACATTTTCTTCTGCAACGGGCACCAGCCCGTAGCCGGCGCGATTGACGGCATTAACGAGTTGCTCTTGCTCGGTTACCCGTGCGGCGATCGTTACGCTGGCACGTTCGAGCACCAGATTCACGTCAGCTCGAATCACGCCGACCGTGTTCAACAATGTCTCCTCAACGCGCTGAGCGCACGCACTGCATGTCATCCCCGTGACAACGAATTTCAGTACTTCACGCCCGACCTCAAACCCGGCTTCACGTACAGCCTGTATCACATGATCAAGATCCGTCGATTCGTCGTCGATAACGACCGCAGCACGTTCGAGCGAGAGATTAACCACGGCGTCACGAACACCTGGAGTACCGCGCAATGACTCCTCAAGTCTGACCACACACCCGCTGCACGTCATACCCTCGATCGCCAGCGGCAACTCGCGCGATGCCATGCTCCGTTCGTTCACCCTAGTTACACCATCAGGTCGTGAGAAAGAGCGCCAACATTCCTACCCAGACAAGCAGTAAGGAATGCCAATATACGGCACACAAGCCAAAATTAAGCATTAAGTCGGACGCGTCCACTTTGCTTTGCATACGTATGGCAACCCGAACCCATGCCACCAGCCCGCCGAGTAGATGACATCCGTGTACCGCCGTAATGAGATAGAAAAAGGAGTTTGCGGGATTCGAGGAAACGAAATAACCCATCCCGACAAGTTGCTTCCAAACGATCATTTGCCCTGTCAAGAACACCAACGTCAGGACACCCGCAAGCAAGAAAGAAAATTGTGCGCGATCCATCAAATCGCGGCGAATCGCGCTGCGTGCTCGTTGAAACGCGAGACTGCATAACACCAAAACACCGGTATTGATCCAGAGCAGCGGCGGCTCTGGCAACGCGACCCAATCCGTACTCAGAACGATCCGCATGTGGTAGGCGGCAACGAGTAGAAAAAATAGCACTCCCACGATCGCCAAAAAGACATACATAGCAACGACACGACGATGTATCGGGAAAGTCGAATCCTGGTTAGACGTGGGTCCGTCGGCAGTCTGAACCTGCCAAGGTTTTTCGACGAGTTGTCTAAATAGCCCCAAAGCTTTCCTCACGCGTTGAGCGCATATCCGGAAGTATAGATGTGGTGACGGAATCGTGAAACGTAAGGGTTAGGGCGTACAGTTTGCTGCGTTGCTCAACCAACCACCCTGTGGTGAGGGCATCGGGCATAATGTACCCATGCAGATTGATCCTGTGACCAACGCGTTCGGGGCGGTGATCAGCGCGGTTTCTTTGGCGACACTTTCCGATGACGAATTCCAAGCGATTGAAACCGCATGGTTTCGCTATGCCGTGGTGCTGTTTCCGGCCCAGCATCTGACCGAATCTGAGCACTTTGCGTTTTCCCGACGCTTTGGCCGTCTCGAACGTGGACTTCAGCGCAGTAGCCGACCGAGCGCGGCCCGCATTGCAAACGTCGACGCCAACAATCAGTTGCTACCGTTGTCGAGTTTGCCGTCGCGATTTAATGTTGGAAACTCGGTATGGCACACGGACAGTTCGTACAAACGTACCGCGGCAAAAGCGTCGCTTTTAGCTGCCCACGTGGTTCCTGCTTCAGGTGGCGAAACCGAATGGGCCGATATGCGTGCCGGATACGATGTTCTGGGCGATTCGATGAAGGCTTGGCTAGACGACAAAGTTGCGATTCACAACTTCCGCTTCAGTCATGCTTGGCATGGCGGTCTGGAAGTCTTAAACGATGTGGATTTAGCCAACTTGCCTCCGGTCGAACATCCGATCACTCAGGAGCATCCGGATAGCGGTCGCAAGATCCTTTTCATCGGTCGACACGCAAGCCACATCGTCGGTCAACCCATTGCCGCAAGCCGAAAACTTCTACGGCGGCTGACGGATCAGTCGGCACAATCACCAAGAACTTGGAAACACCAATGGAGTCCGGGAGACTTGGTGATCTGGGACAATCGGTGTGTACTGCACCGCGGTCACGCGTTCGACCCGCAACAAGCTCGTGTGATGGTGAGGACGACGGTTGCAGGCGACGCGCAAGACAACGAATGGGCCGCGTGACGGGAAACCATGTTTCGGGCGTATAGTTATCCCGGTCGCTCGGACGTCAGCTGCGAGATCGTAACAAAACCTAAACTCAAGGATAGGGCATGAAAATTGGATTATTTGGCATTGGTTCGGGCATCTGCGCCGATCCTCAAGTTGCTGCCGAAGTTGCACAACACGCGGAGGCCAGCGGTCTTGACTCTCTTTGGACGGGCGAACACGTAGTCCTTCCGGAACCGCGGCAAGCCCCGTCCCCGGCAGACCCGGAATTCGCCATGCTGCACCCTTCGACGATCCTCGCCTACGTCGCAGCGGTCACCCACTCCATTCGGTTGGGAACGGGCATCGTACTAATCGCCCAACGAAACCCTGTCGTACTCGCGAAAGAAATGGCGAGTCTTGACGTCGTTTCTGGCGGTCGCTTATTGCTGGGTATCGGTGCCGGCTATCTGCATCAGGAATTCGATGCCTTGGGCGTCCCGTTTAATGAACGAGGTGCTCGTACCGACGAGTACGTACACGCGATGCGATCGCTTTGGAACGATGATCAACCCTCATTCAAAGGCAAGTTTGTAAGCTTCGATAACGTTCGAGCCGAGCCCCGCCCGGTCCAAGTTGGCGGTCCTCCGATTATTGTCGGCGGATCGAGCGACGCTGCTATTCGCCGTACTGTGGAATACGCGCAGGGTTGGTACGGGTTTGCGCTCAATGTTGATCAGACCCGCGATGTCTTGCGCCGACTGCAGGAGGCCGGCGCAAACGACATCGAGATCAGCGTAACTCCATCCGTACCCATCAACGACGACACCGTTCAGGCGTTCAGTGATATCGGCGTCGATCGTCTCATTTCACTAGTGTCGCAACGTTCTATCGAGCGTGTGCAAGAGACCATTGATGCAATATCCGTTTACGCATCGTGATAGCTAGTTGTCGAATCGATTTTTCGCACTCTCCCGATTTCGAGGAAAAATCGTTAGCGACCCAAATACCTATCCCAATGGCAGGATCAAGAGGTACCGTCAGCGACCGTTGAACTCTGGCGAACGCTTCTCAACGAAAGCCTTCGCCGCGTTCAGATGATCTTCGGTATCAAACGTCCTCGTCATGTGATCCGCCTCGAGATCGAGGACGTCGGCCAGCGAGCCGTGCAACGCTTTGTTGAGGTTCTTCTTCATGTACTCGATGGCGATCGGTGGCAATGCCGCCAAACGTTCTATATACGCCTTGGTTTTTTCTTCGAATTCCCTTTCTGCATAGACCTGATTGACCATGCCCAGCTGCAATGCCTCGGGAGCAACAATGACGTCCGCGGAAAAGTACAGTTCGCGTGCCTTCGCCGTCCCCACGAGCTGCGTGAGAAAGTACGATCCGCCGTAATCACCCGACACCGCAATCTTTGAAAATGCCGTCGTGAATTTCGCGGTCTCCACCGCGATACGGATGTCGCACGCAAGTGCAAATGACAGACCGCCGCCCGCAGCAGGACCCGGAATCACCGCAAGCGTTGGTTTTGGCATCTCGTGTAAATACTGTACCAATTCTGTACTCGAGCGAAGACCTTTGACCCGATCGTCAAAACTCGGCCGTTGACCCGACGTAGCATTCGCCCCGGCGAACCCTTTTACGTCTCCACCAGCGCAAAATGCCCCACCCGTTCCCGTGAGCACGACGACGCGCACCTCGGGATCGGACGCGAGCCGAGGAATTGCTTCCTCGAGTCCTGCCATCATGCTCGGCGAAAGCGCATTGCGCGCCTCTGGTCGGTTCATCGTTAGCGTCGCGATACCCCGATCAATCGTCTCAAGTAGGTGATTACTCATCAGAACTCAATCCACATTTTCCAACGAACACTTGCCTCTCCTGCATCTCATCCGACCAGTACAAGACGATACCTGCGGCAGCACCGACCGAAAAGGTTTTCTCCTAACTCCAGCGCCGACACTTCTCTCCGATAACAACAACGCTTATGGTGGTTGAATGCGCACGCATTGGTCTTTAATCTTTTTTGGCCTCGTGTTTGCCGCTGGGATCTCGCAGGCGGATAGCCGGCCCAATATTGTCCTGATTCTCGCGGACGACTTGGGATTTTCTGATGTCGGTGCCTATGGTAGTGAAATTGCCACTCCCTCCATCGATGCTTTGGCCCAACGGGGGATCGCGTTTACAAACTTCCACACGGCCGCCAGTTGCGCGCCGAGCAGGGCAATGCTCCTCACGGGTGTCGATTCGCATCGTGCCGGGGTTGCCAATATTCCGGAGGCCATACCCCCGGAGCAGGCACATAGCCCTAACTATCGAGGATCGCTCAGCCCCAACGTGGTCACTATCGCGCAGCTACTTTCCGATGGAGGCTATCGCACCTACATGGCGGGTAAATGGCACTTGGGGCTAGAACAAATGCCCAACGCACGCGGATTCATGCGGTCGGTCTCACTTGCCGATACCGGAGCTGATAATTGGGAGCAAAAACCTTACCTACCACTATACGACGAGGCTCGCTGGTTCGAAGACGACGAACCACTGCAGCTCCCTGACAATTTTTATTCTTCCGAATATCTCGTCGATCGTCTCATCGAGTTCATTGGTGACACGCCAGGCGATCAGCCTTTTTTTGGTTACCTCTCTTTTCAAGCAGTTCACATTCCCGTGCAAACGCCGCCGGAATTTACCGCCAGATACAGCGACCGTTACCAGGACGGCTGGGACGCGGTCCGAACCACAAGATTTAAGGAAGCCATCAAACGAGGAATTGTCCCGCCAACGACTCGACTGATCGACATGCCGACGACCCGGGAATGGAACGAGTTGTCCACGGTGGAACAAGAGCGCGAGTCGAAGCAAATGGCCGTGTACGCCGGCATGGTGGAAGCCATGGACTACCACCTCGGCCGTTTGATCAGCCACCTGGAACAGACCGGCCAATACACCAACACACTTTTTATCGTCACCTCGGATAACGGCCCCGAACCCTCCGATCCTTTGGCATCGGCTGGCCCGCTGTTTCCATGGTGGCTGCGGCTGAACGGATATCACACGGACATTGACGGCCTCGGCGAGCGCGGAAGTTTCAACTTCCTCGGGACCGATAACGCATCGGCGGCCGCCTCTCCGCTCGCGTTCTACAAATTTTACGCTGGCGAGGGAGGCATGCGCGTACCACTCGTGATTTCAGGGCCATCGGTAGTCACTCCGTCACGGCTTACTCACGGTTTCGCCTACGTCAAAGATCTCGCCGCGACAGTTCTCGATGTCGCAAGCGTTGAACATCCGGGATCGCAGTATCAAGGAAAAGACATTGAGCCCTTAACGGGCAAGTCGCTACGACCGGTTCTAGAAGCCAAGATCGAGCGGGTACACGATGACTCTGAGGTAATCGGTTACGAGGTCGGCGGTAATGCGGCCCTTTTTCAAGGCGATTATAAGATCGTCATGAACCGACCGTCCGTGGGCGACGGCCAATGGCACCTATACAACATTGCGAAAGATCCAGGCGAATTCCAAGATCTTGCGCTCGATCTACCGGAGCGTTTTCGACGGATGCACAACGCATACGAGCGCTACGTTGAGGACAACGGTGTACTCCCTGTGCCGGTCGATTATGACCAAGTTCAACAGGTAGGGGTGCGAGGTTATCAGGCACTCGGCAAGCGATACGGTGGGATTGCTGCGTTGTTCGGACTCCTCGTCGTCGCCTGTTGCTGGTCGTTGGGATCCCGTTTCTCTCGCCGCAGAATCTCCTAGCACCCGTGGAAATCCGCCTCGCTCACTGCTAGGGTCCGCCGCATGAATACACTACATGACGCAATCGTGTTGTTAGAGAACGGCGATTGGAAAACTGCGCATACGATTGTTCAGAGCGACGATTCAACCACTGGCGCGTGGGCACACGGCATCGTGCATACGCTCGAAGGCGACTTGAAGAATGCAAGATATTGGTACGGTCGCGCGGGGCGCGAACTTGTGGTTGACGTACAAATCGTTGATGAAATCGCTGCGCTGAAGGCCTCAGTCGCCGACGACTAGTAGTCCAGTTTCGCCTATTGATGCGTAACGCGTTTAACGACACGTGTACCGGCGACCCAGTCGTGCAAACAGCGTTGATCTTTCCGAAAGATAAAGCAGAAGTCGACAAGCACCAGTAACCACAGCAGCGAAAAAATCGATCCCACGGCGATTACCAGGACCGGTATGAGTGCCCGGACGAACAACAGTTTCCAAAAGCTCGCGCAGTTGCCCGTTTGGTGGTCCACGATCATGAGACTCATTGCAGCTTTGCCCGCGGTCTGGCCTCGGGTCCACAACAACCAGCCATTCAATATCAGGTATGCCGGCATTCCGCAGAGCGCGGCGTTGACCGCCGATTGACCAATATTCGCATAATCCTCAGCGTGTTCTAAAATCCCCGTCACGAGAATCACCAGTAACGTCACGACCGTGATCAATATCCAATCCAATCCGGTCGCCACCAAACGCTGCATGCGCAGTTCACCTGAAACCGATTCGTTCACGGTGTGTCATCCGATTTAATTTGGAAGACCAGGAGCGCGTTACCGCCACGTTGTCCGAAGTTGCCGTACCCGGATGCGACGATCAGAAGATCATCCGCTAGCATCGGTCCGTGAGCGTCAAACGCTCCGCCCTCGGCATAGCGTCCACCTTCGTCATCTTTCTGCGCCTGGTCACCATTCACCACGTCGTATTGTTGCCAACTGTCATGTTGCCAGCGCGTTTCGCCAGTGTTGACGTCGAGCGCCCAAAGGCGACCATCCAGATCGCCGAAAAATACCAGGTCTCGACTTGCGATAATGCCGCTCGAGATCCCGCCACTACACCCTTCACAGCCCCTACTTTGTATGATCCGACTCCAGCGAGTTTCACCACTCGCCATCCCTAGCGCGTGCAGACCGGGCGCCGGTTGACGCTTCTCTTGTCCGGTTTCACGATCGCTAATGGGCACAAAAACGAGCTCAAGTTCGGGATGTACCGCCATACCGAAGTGCACGCCACCGAGTAACCCGCCACGGCCTATGCGTTTTCTCCACACGTGTGCACCTGTCTCCGGATCCAACGCATGCACGTCGCCGGATTTTTGACCGGCGAAGAGGAGTTCTCGACCATCTCGCAACGTCGACAAGATGGGGGGTGCACCGAAATCGTGATCCGGTCCCACGGGATCCGGACACAACGGATGACCGGGAATACCACAGCCCATGCTGTACGCGTCGTTGGCAGTTGCTTGCATCACCCAACGAACCATGCCGTCGCTCGTATCAACCGCAAATATCGAGTCGCTAGTCGCACTAGTCGGGTGGCTGTAATTTTGACCGGTTCCGAAATAGACCACACCACGTTTTGAATCAAGCGTCGGAGCCCCCCAAACCGGTGCCCCGCTGGGACCGTAACGCTCGACAAATAACCAATGGCGGCCCGTCTTTTTCGGAGGATCGCTAATCGTCGGCGTGTACCACTTCTTAGCTCCAGTCGATAAATCGAGGGCTCCCATGGCACCGCTCGTCGTGCAGCACCCATACCACGGAAGCATCGTGAGACCCATTTCCGTAGACGAGATGGGTACGAAGACGTTATTTCCGTCCACGAGAGGCGAGCCAGAATACATGGGGATCGGATGATCCTCGGTAAAGCTGTAGTGCCAAATGTGAGCACCATTTGTCGCGTCCAACGCGAACACCCCGCTCTGGCGTACACCAAAGATAAGAACGTCCCGACCATCTGGCATGCGCGCTGGCGAAATCGCGGTCGATATTTCCACGCCCTCAACCGGGCTTGTCCATCTCGTACAACCGGTCTCGCGATCAAGGGCGACCAATCCACGGCCGCTGTCTCCAAAAAAAATCGTATCTTCCGAGACAAATGGGTACGAACGCGGTGTCATCTGCGCCAGTTGATAGACCCACTTAAGTTCGAGTCGATCGATGTTATCGGCCGAGATCGAGGTACGACCAGGACCTTGATAACGCCGGTTGGTGCTGTCGATCCCCCAGCCCGAAGAATAAAAATGCTTGAGTCCAGGTTCGGTCGTCTCGCACAAGCCACCGTGAGCAGACAAACCGCCAAAGACCACCAGACAAACGGAATGCCACCATCGCTTCGTTAGTCGAACCGTCGGTGAGCCCATCTCCGATTGACGAAATATTGCCGCTCGATCAAAGATGTTCACTTCGCGGAGTTCCTCGCTCGAACCGCAGTCGCGAGCTGATTCAAACACGAGACCGTATCGTCCCAGCCGATGCAGGCATCGGTAATGCTGCAACCATACACAAGCTCTTCACCTGTACCAATCGATTGGTTGCCCTCGACAAGGTTGCTTTCCAACATGACACCAAAAATCCGAGATTCGCCATGTTCAACCTGCGCACACACATCCTTACAAACGGTGAGCTGGTTGCGGTGATCTTTGCTGCTGTTGGCATGACTCATGTCGATCATGACCTTGATTCCAAGTCCCGCTTGATTGAGTAACCCGCTCGCATATTGCACGGACGGATTATCGAAGTTCGTTTTTCCGCCACCGCCCCGGAGGATCAAGTGACAATCGCCGTTTCCCGACGTCGAAAAAATCGCAGAATGTCCACGCTTCGTCACCGACAAAAAAATGTGTTCGTGGTTTGCCGATTTGATAGCGTCCACGGCGACTTGAATCGATCCATCGGTGCTGTTCTTAAATCCCACGGGACACGATAGACCCGATGCAAGTTGGCGATGAACCTGACTTTCCGCGGTACGCGCTCCGATCGCACCCCAACTCACAAGATCGCCTAGGTATTGGGGCGTAATAGGGTCAAGGTATTCAGTCCCGGTCCCGAGACCCATTTCCGCAACATCCTTCAACAACCCGCGCGCCATTTTTAGGCCTCCGTTGATGTCGAACGAACCGTTCAAGTGAGGATCATTGATCAGGCCCTTCCATCCCACTGTGGTACGAGGCTTTTCAAAGTACACACGCATGACGACGAGAAGGTCGTCGGCATGGGCATGAGATTCCTCAATAAGACGATCTGCGTATTCGCGGGCAGCATCGGGGTCATGGATAGAACACGGTCCCACCACCACAAGCAAACGTTGGTCTTCCCCTTTAAGTATTTGACTAATTGCTCCACGCGTCTCGTAGACCGTACGCGAAGCCGCGTTCAACATGGGTTGTTCGGCGATCAAAGCCTCGGGGGCGATCACCTCTTCCATCCCAGTGATTCGAACATCATCGGTAAGGTACTTCACCTGGGGTTCCGCCGCTGTAGAAGCTTCATCAATATACGCGCGTTGTTTACACGTCGGCGTGGATTTCAAAGAACCGATTCACAAGCTCACCGTCAAGGTATGGTCCAAGGGCTTCCAATAACCCGGTTTCCATACGCCACGCCATGTACGCTTTCTGGTCCTCGACGCTATTCCAGCGTTCTACCAGACACACTACCGACTTTTCTTTCTCGACGTATGTTTCAACACTTTCGCAACCCTTGTAATTGCGCGTGTCAACAAGCGCCTGTTTCATGATCCCAAGATACTCCTCTAACTTTTCACTTTTGATCGGCATCTCAAGCGTGATCATCACACTCATGTCACTTTCCTCGACTGGATGTTGTTATCGACTGGCACTTCTTGGAACGAGCCGCGAATTGTTGTCCTTTACGCCCTAGAAAGAAAGAATTCGCACCCGTCCAGAAAGTTCGCTGGTCAACTAAGAACCATCATCTTTGCTCCCCTCTTTGTCTCACCGAGTCCATTTAATGACGTTATCGAGAGAAACCGAAAAAAAATGTCATTTTTATTCTTTTTATTTCAATAGGTTAAAACACTATTAAGAACACTTAGTATCAAAAATTCACGCCGTATGGATCGGTAGTTCTAATAGTTCCTTGGTCGCCTAGGCGTTTTTTTCTCGGTGCAACGGGACATCGGGAACAAACCGATATTCCGGGTTCTCCCGAATCCGTCGACGAATCTTGAAGAGTTCCCTCCACGTCGCAATGAGGCCGTGGGTCGCTGGAGGCAAATCGTGGGCGATCGCCTCTCGCAGTTTCGGTAGATTGTAGAAAGGTACGGCAGGAAACATGTGATGCTCTAAGTGGTATTGCATATTCCAGTAATAGAACGCCGGGAGCCACGAACAGGTGAACGTCCGTGTGTTGTATCGAAAGTCCGGGGCGTTGGAATTAAGACCAAAATGCTGAGGGATCCCACATAGAAACCCAAGCCAGCCGCAGTAAAAGGTGCCCAAGGTAAAAACGACGATCAAAAACCAATGACCGGTGATGATAAATATCGCCGCCAAAAGCGTGTGTCCAATAACTAAGATGCGAGCCCAATTGCGGTGGCGGCGACGCACCACCGGATCGTTTTCGGGGAGCACATGGTTATACCAACGACCTTGAATACGCCCGTTGGCATGGCGCCAAACAAGTTTCAATCTCTGCCACGTTGCCGT
>PBGU01000045.1 GCA_002719135.1 Gammaproteobacteria bacterium | reverse complement strand
CCTAAGCGCCCCCCTCTGTTACAAGACACATTCTCACAATTACCAAATACGCCACAACCATACGCGTGTCCTCGTGATTCGTATTAGACACGCAGGAAAAATCCGCAATCACACGTCACCTATGATTCGTAACTTATTGTTTTTATTAATTAATACTGACGCATATATTTTCAATAGTTGGATCCGCAAGATCAAGATCCACAGCCTCCGTCGTTTGGAACGAACATCCACGAATACCGGCGCTTGAGCTCAAGCCTTGACTTATGGGCCGTTGCTTGGAAACTTGGCATCGAGGAGAGAAACACATGAGTAAATCAAGTAGTCAGCCACGCGCTGCCACGACCGTGCTAACCCTTGAACAGAAACGAATGCTGTACCACGACGGTTACATCGTTCTTAAGAATGCGGTATCCGAAGAGCAAGCTGATGCTGCCCTTACCAGGATTAGCGAAGCAAAAAAAGGCGAGCACATAGGCGGCGAGAAGGCCGTCCTCGACCTCATCAACGCTTCGTCCATTACCCCTATCCTCAATGAGGTCATGGGAGAGTTCGATCCACCTATCGCATGCCAGGTCGGCGTAATTCCGGTGACCAAACCGGGCGACCGCTTCACGAATCTCGGTTATCGGGATAAAGATCTTCCGTATTACGGCGCCGGAACTCATATGGATGGCAGCATCACCATAGCAGCGCCTCAAGCGGTTCAAGAAGGCACGCCCGAAGAAATTTACGCGCGTCATTTCGCCTCTGGCCCGAAAGGTGACTTGGGTCGCAGTCCCGAAGTGATGGGGCACAACATGGTACCGATGTTTGAAGATCCGGCGATGACGCTCGGCCTAGGAAGCTTCACTGCATTTGCATTTATCTGTCTTAACGATCAGACCGGCGAGGGTCGCGGGCAAACTGCCGTCTTGCGCGGTGCTCATCACGCCATGGAGAAGTTCTTTCGCATGCAATACGAAACTAACGGACACCTTGGTCCAGAAGGACCCGAATGGCCGCGCCTTAATTACGATTGTCCCAATCGTTGTGGAATGATTTACGTGCCTCAATCGGTGCAAGACCAGTTTATCGATGAAACCTCAGAATCGACCCCGGACGGAAAGAAATGGCCAAGACCGACACAAGTACTCATGGATAAGGGTGATGCATGTATCACGCTCTACCATATCCCACATTCTGGAACACGAAACGAGCATGGGACCGAACCAAGAAAGAACATGATTTTTCGCATTCGTAACAAAAACCGGCAGCCCAATGTGATGGTCAATGGCATAAGCGACCATCCCGACAGAGGCCAGCGCGGGGAATGGCTGGAGTTTGAAGAGGGCAATGACCCTTGGGAACGTTCGAAATACGCGATGTGCAATATGTGGGACGAGTGGCAAGGGATGCAAGAGGTTGTCGCTGAACAGCGGGCGCTCGAAGAAGACGCCTCATGAGTACAAACGCTGAGATCGTAGCCGACTCAACGACAACGTTGACGTTAGATCAAAAACAGTCGTTCTATAAAGATGGATACATCATTCTCCGAAAAGCGGTTTCCGAGAAATTGGTGCAAACGGCGCTGGATCGAATTCACGCCGCAAAACGGGGAGAGAACATCGGCGGCGAACGGGAAATGACCGATTTAATTAATGCCTCATCGATCACCCCCATCCTTACCGAAGCGATGGGCAGCTTCGACCCTCCTTCCTTTTGTCAAGTGGGCGTGAGCAAAGTAAGGGAGCCCGGCGACCACTTCAATAACCTCGGGTACCGCGACAAAGACATGCCGTATTACAACGCCGAAACCCATATGGATGGCAGCCTGACGATCGCCATTCCACAAGAAGTGCAAGAAGGTAGTGAAGACGAAATCTACAAGCGATACATCGCTTCTGGCCCAAAGGGTGATCTCGGACGCAGTCCCGATGTGATCGGTCACAACATGGGGCCTTTGTTCGATGATCCAGAAATGACATTGGGTCTAGGTAGTTTTACCGCTTTCGTCTTTGTTTGTTTGAACGACCAAATGGCGGAAGGACGAGGACAAACGGCTCTGTTACGCGGTGCGCATCATGCAGCCGAAAAATTCTTTCGCTGGCAATATGAAACCAATGGCAAATTAGGCCCCGAAGGACCTGGCTGGCCAAGGCTCAATCACGAGGCACCCAATCGATGTGGGCTGGTTTACCTCCCTGAAGCTGTACGAGATCAGTTTATAGACGAGACCTCCGAGTCGACGCCCGATGGCAAGAAGTGGCCGAGGCCCACTCAAATTCTTATGGATGCTGGTGATGCGTGCATCACCATGTATCACATTCCTCATTCCGGAACGCGAAATGAGTTGGGTACCGAGTCGCGGAAGAACATGATCTTTCGCATACGGAACAAAAAACGACAACCCGATAACGTACACAACGGGATAACTGATCACCCGGATCGGGGTACCGCAGGAGCATGGCTTGAGTACGAAGAGGGCAACAACCCGTGGGAACGCTCCAAGTATGCGATGTGCAATATGTGGGACGAATGGGAAGGTATGCGGGAAGTCGTTGCTGAAGAAAAATTAAAAGAAGTTAGCTCAGCCACCTAACCGGCTAGCGACTCACGACCAGCGCATTAGACCCAGAATACGCTTTCCGTGAGTGGTCAGGCGTGCCGGTTTTTCCCAAGGTTCAGGATCCACCTGACGAGGCATGTTGCGCCAATACGTCGGCGCTCGATTCTGACGCCAATTTTCAATCCGGCTCTGGCGCTCGTCTTCATCACCGCACTTATTCATCGTGATGTACTGAGCAAACCGCGGTTTATCGGACCAATTATGGCCTGACGAGTGCGGCATCCTTCCATCCCAAATCACGAGGCTACCCGCCTTTCCGGGAACTCTATGCAATGCATAACTGGAAAAGTCCTCGTCCCGTTTCAACTCTCGACGGCCGTCGTCACGAATTTCACGAAACATTTCCGGGACGCATTCCCATGCCCCTTGGTCTTCCGTGGTATCGGTCAGATACAGGACGCCCTGGACCGTAAATCCGTCGTCGTTTAGGTTCTTGTCGACGTGTATTGCGTTGGCATCACCTCGCACGTATTTTGACCGTTTCGACAGCTGCGGTTTGTACGACGCACGGTCCATAGTGACCCAAAGATCATCGGTTGCATGTAGGGCTTTAAATGCCGCGTGTACCGAGGGCTCCTGTCGGGTATCCCATAATGCCTGATGCTGATGCACAGGCACTATGCCGTTTACCACCTCGCCAAACTTACGTCCCGGCTCCATGCGTTCCGAATCGACCCCAAAAAACTCACATATCAGATCGACAACCGCATCAAGTTGTTTCTTGGGGACTACGTCATCGACTCGAACCCATCCCTCTCTACGGAAATGATCCGCGTCGATCTCTAATTCGGACAACATAGGTCCTCAATATACCCTCGAAACTCAGCCGACGTCGATCATCTCCACTTGCCACCATCGCCGTCTTTCGCGTTAGGCGAAATTTCGGTTCAACCACCAGATTCCTTGTATACAATCGATTAAACACAACGGAGAACTGTCGATGATCGGTTACATCACTATCGGAACGAAAGACATGGAACAAGCCAAGGCATTCTGGTCAGGACTACTGGAACCCATTGGCGCATCGGTGATCATGGACATGGGCCGTCTAGCAATGATTGGGACAGGCATGGACTCTCCCATGCTTGCCGTTTGCGTACCCCACAACGAGGAAGATCCATCACCTGGTAATGGCAACATGGTTGCTTTGCAAGCGGGTTCACGTGAAAAAGTTGACGAACTGCACGCCCGCGCAATGGAACTGGGTGCAAGCGACGAGGGCGCNCCCGGTGAACGCATGCCAACCTTCTACGGTGGGTACTTCCGAGATCCCGACGGCAACAAAGCGGTCTTTTTCCATATGGGTTAAATAGTCGAGCGTTAACCTCGGTCGATGNGAATAATTCGATAAACGACAAGCGTATCCATCTCCACATNTATGGGCGTGTGCAAGGCGTGGGGTATAGACAATCCGCTCAAAGCAGGGCCATCGCTCTGGAGCTTCGTGGATGGGTCCGCAACCTGCCGGACGGTAGCGTTGAGCTAGCTGCAGAAGGGTCCGATGGCGCCGTTAAAAACTTTCTTAGCTGGTGTCATCAAGGCCCTCGTTTTGCCAAAGTCGTATCCGTCGAGCATGCTGACGAGGAACCTCTTGGGGATTCCCGAGGATTCCAGATCGTTTAACACACGAGCAACCCTCTCGCTCCATCGGTGACTCGCCCGCCGTTGTAATCAACACGTGATCAACTCAGTATCAGGACATTGGTATCTGAAGGACACTGCGACCTTGTTGGTCAAGATACAAAGCAACGAGACGCCACTCGTACCGGAAGTTGGAGGCAAAGCCGCGTCGCTCATTCGGCTTGGCCAAGCGGGGTTTCCTGTCCCAAGCGGCAATGTCCTGACGACAGATTTTTTCGCGCCATGGATCGAACAAATAGAAAAGAACGCTAATTGGCATGATGTCCTTTCGGCTCTATCTAAGGTTCGAACTTCGCAACCGAACCTTCAAGAGCGACAGAGCCTCAGCGCCGCCTGTGACGAACTCAAGCAATTCAGTACCGATTTCGCTTTTGCGAAGGAACAACGCTCTGCACTTGCAGAAATCCGCGGTGCCAGGGCAGATCATCGCTTCGCGGTAAGGTCGTCGTCTCCAGAAGAGGACTTAGCGGGCGCTTCTTTTGCTGGTCTCTATGAGACCGTGCTGAACGTTACGTCCGATACGCTTGAGACGGCCGTCCGTCAGTGTTTTCGTTCTTGCCTGGACGCTCGCGTACTTATTTACAAGCGAGAAATGCATTTTGAGCAGTTTTCTCCTTCGATCGCGGTGGTGATCCAGCGACAGGTCGAGAGTGAAGTTTCAGGCGTCGTTTTTTCCCTCAATCCGGTCAACAACGATTTTGACGAACTCTTGATCAATGCTAGTTGGGGTCTAGGCGAGGCGCTCGTGTCCGGCGAAATCACGCCCGACACCCTGGTGGTCGACAAGGTTAGTGGTGACGTGATTGAAAGCCGTCGAGGTGACAAAGGCGGCGTACGGTCCGATCAAGACTGTTTGAGTCCAGCCCAAATACTAGAGCTTAAGCAAACTGTATCCCGGATTGAGGCACTTTACGAAGAGCCCGTCGATGTCGAGTGGTCATTTTTCAAGGACATCTTGTACGTCTTGCAAGCGCGACCGATCACCACCTACGTGCCGTTGGCTAAAGAACTTCAGACAGAGCCTGGTGCTAAGCGGATGCTGTATTTCGATCGGTCACTCGCCGACGGTATGACCATGAGCGGACCAATATCACCGCTCACCATCGACGGCCTGGAGGTTCCCCTGCGTGAAGCGATCGCCTTCATTGTCCCTGGCCTCGACCCCGACGGGGTCGATCTTGCCGAAGCCGGCGTGATCATCAGTGGCTCGCGACTCTACATGAACCTATCGATGTACATGCCACTCATGAAAGGTGAAGGGATGGCGAATCTGGCGGCGACCGTTAATACAACGCTCGCCGACATGTTGGTGGGGAATGATCTCGAACCCTATCGCATGGATGAACGACCAAAGTTTCTGCGTTATCGCTCACTCTTCCGACACTTACCTAGGATTCTCTGGAAAATGCGGACGCTGATCACCAGTGTCGTCAAATCAATGCTGAAACCCAAGCAATTCTTGCGGACCTACGACGAAGCGATCGATAACTTCGACGAATGGTTGTCGCAACCCATTGATTTCACGCAGCCGCTCAAAGAACAAGTGATGGAGAGCTATTTGAAGTTCTGGGAGGCGACCGAAGCGTCGACCTACCCCGCCCTCATTTTCTTTATGTATGCCAATGAAACGATCAAGCGGCTTGGCCGATCGGCCTCAATCGACAACGGCGATCTAGTGAACTCGATTTGTCGCGGTTATCCGGATGACCAAATCGTGCAAATGGGATTGATGATGTTCGATCTCTCGAAAGCTCTACCAAAACAAGACTTTGAGGACCTTGAAGCATTGGAGAAAAGGCTCGAAACGCGCTCTCTGGACCCGATCTTCCTATCCCAATGGGATGTATTTATACAGCGATTTGGCTGTCGCGGACCCCTTGAAATGGAGTGGGCCAACCCTAAATACGGCGAACAACCCCGATTGGCACTGCAGCAGATCGCTATGATCGCCAATGCAGGCGGGACATTCGATCCACACGAAGTCCAACGCCAATTGATTGCGGAGCGTGAGAACGCGTACCACCGACTCGGGCAGCTGTTGCCAAAACGCAAGCGCAAACGCTTGGCGAAAGCATACAAAACCTTGTTACTACACTCGCGATCGCGAGAACTAATCAAGCACCACATCATGCAGGTTTTCGCGCGATTTCGAACGCGCGTGCTGTGCCACGCAGATCAATTAGTCCGCGAGGGACGGCTCGATACTCGCGAGCAAATATTTGACGTGTGCATGAGCGAAATTGACCGCGCGCTCCATGAACCCGAGTTCGATATCCGTAATGCCGCAATTGCTCGCGGTGCAAACTTTCACAAACTAAAAGCTCGAGTAAAGCATTTCCCGATGGCCATCGATTCGCGTGGACGAATTCTGCGCCCCAACAAAAAAGCAGAAACGGGCGGCTTCAAGGGCGCACCGATATCACCCGGAACGGTCACCGGTCCGATCAAAGTCCTCAACAACCCATTTGAAAAGGACATTGAACCCGGGGACATCCTAACGGCGGTCACCACCGACCCTGGCTGGACTCCACTATTCATCAATGCCGCCGCAGTGATCCTCGAGATCGGGGGAGAGCTACAACACGGTGCCCTTGTCGCCAGAGAATACGGTAAGCCCTGTGTAGCCGGTATCCCAGACGTAACAAACCTACTACACGATGGACAAGTCGTTGAGGTTGACGGCAGCGCGGGTACTGTCCGAGTGCTAACAGAACAAATCGACTAGACGGACCCGTTACTTTTTGATCCACTCCAATCCGACGTAACCCGCCTTACAGCAACAATTCCAAGGGGAGACAGCAAAATGGATCAGCCGACTAAAGACGAACTAGTCGACGTCCTCGAACTCCAACGAAGGGATTTTCTTCAGGAAGGCACAGTCGCATTTAAAACCCGTTTCGATCGCTTAGAACGCGCCATCGATCTCTTAAAATCCAATGAATCGCGTTTGATCGATGCGATGTCGACCGACTTTGGTCATCGAAGTATGCACCAGTCTTTGTTNACCGATATCGCTGGCTCCATCGGCCCTCTTCGAATCGCGCAAAAACAGCTGAAAGATTGGATGCGTCCGGTAAAGCGTAAAGCCGGTCCGTTTCCTCTGAATCTTCTCGGTGCGAAGGCACGGGTGGAGTACCAACCGCTCGGCGTGGTCGGTGTCATCAGTCCGTGGAACTTCCCCGTCAATCTGACGTTTACGCCATTGGCTGGAATTCTCTCGGCTGGAAATCGATGCATGATCAAGCCCTCGGAATATACGCCGGCAACGTCGGAGACGATGGCAGAAATGTTCCCGACGGCCTTCGACCGGTCGGAAATCACAGTGATCACTGGGGGTCCGGAAACTGGGGCAACCTTTTCGGGTTTGCCGTTCGACCACCTTCTGTTTACCGGCGCGACCTCCATTGCCTATCACGTTATGCGGGCCGCCGCCGAAAATCTCGTACCAGTGACGCTTGAGCTCGGAGGTAAATCACCGGTCGTCGTCGGCCGCAGCGCCGATCTGCAGAAAACTACTGACTCCATCATGACCGGGAAAATGCTCAATGCCGGACAAATTTGTCTCGCGCCCGACTATGTCTTCGTACCCGAGGAAAGCATCGAGGAATTTGTCGAAGCGAGTGAGCGTTCCGTTAGTCGCATGTATCCGACACTCTTAGATAACCCCGACTACACGTCCGTCATCAATCAACGTCACTTTGATCGACTAACAGGTTATGTGAACGAAGCTCGCGANCGCGGCGCGCGGATAGCGGTAATCAACCCAGCAAATGAAGATTTCGCNCAGCAGCCGCACCACAAAATACCACCGACGTTAATTATCGATCCNNCCAACGATCTGAAAGTGATGGAGGACGAGATTTTTGGCCCGGTTCTTCCAGTTAAAAGTTACCGTAATGTCGATGACACTATTCGGGAAATCAACGACCGCCCGCGGCCCTTGGGACTGTATTACTACGGCCGTGACTCGCAGGAGGAAGAACAGGTTTTATCGCGTACGACATCAGGCGGCGTCACCGTGAACGACGTCGTCATGCACGTTACCCAAGAAGATCTTCCCTTCGGCGGCGTCGGGCCATCGGGTATGGGCTCGTACCACGGGATCGACGGCTTTAGGCAGTTCAGTCATGCGAAAGCCATTTTTGCTCAATCGCGCCTTAACGTGGCGGAATTCGCCGGGNTCAGACCTCCGTACGGCAAGAAATTACTGGGATCAGCCCGTCAACAAATGCGTTGACACCGAAGAAAACGATCAACGTCCTCCTAGCGATCAATGCCCCGGGACGATTCTCAAAACAAGTAGCCTCAGCGAACCCATGAAGTAACAAGACACCGACGTCAACTAGCGGTCAGTGAAAACTACATTAGACGTCCTGTTAGCACGCATTTTGCTTTGTTTTTCTAACAATGACCAAACACATAACAAGTATCCCCCTGTGGATAACCTGTGAATTATGGGGACAACTCGCCAAAACGCGCNAACTACGACCCGTTAGGACCCATTTGATAGCTGTAATTGTTATAACGATAGCTCGCTTGCGACGGATCATTCGTTTAGGCGCACCACACTATGGTTTCGACGCAACGCATACGAGATATCTTCGCAAGGATTGTTTCGTTGTTCCTTACAAGGAATCTAGCGACGAAGAGGCTACTATGTCGGACGCAGAATTCGCGTGTTGTTAGAACACAATCTCCCCGTACCTCTCCGGACGCCCAGACGGTTCTTCTGGAGAGACAGGAGCTGCTGGAGTTGTTAGTAGGACACACCCATAACGGGTCGTTAACTAACACGCTGTCACTGATGGTTAGAACGTGGCGTAACCTTCCTCAAGCAACGACTTTCCAACAACGCGAAGCGCTAACGTTTCCTCCGCACCCTCAAAAATGGAAAGGACGCGCGCATCGACAAAATAACGGCTGACGGGCGTTTCTTCCGCGTAACCCAACCCACCATGGATTTGCAACGCTTCCCGAGTAATCCATTCAGCCGCTTTGCAAGCAAACAGTTTNACCAAGCTCGCTTCAATTTGTCCCTTATCTCTGTCCATTAGGCCAGCAACAACGTACCCAAACTGGCGTACCGCGGTGATGGTCGCGCCCATGCGACCAATTTTCTGCAGCGTCAGTGGGTANTCAGCGATTACCCGTCGAAACACACTCCGTTGTTCTGCATATGAGAGGGCNGCTTCAAACGATGCCTGCATCAGACCCGAAGCTCGCGCTGCCGTCTGCAGGCGACCGCCGGAAAAACCGCGCATGGTGAAGTAAAACCCCTTGCCGCGCCCACCTTCACCGCCAACGAGGTTTTTTTCGGGAACAAAAAAATCATCGTAAAACATCTCAAACGAGTGCATACCACGATAACCAAGTGTGGCTATCGACTGACCGGAAAGGCGTCCACCTCCCGGGGATTCGAATTCGAATGATTGGCCATCGAATTCGGGCTTCTCTACAACAAAAAGAGACAGCCCCCTGTGCGGTGGCGTCACGTCTGGCTCAGAGCGTGCCAACACAAGAATCGCGCCCGCCTTCCCCGCAAACGTGCACCACGTCTTGCCGCCATTGAGTAACCAACCGCCTTGGGTAGGTGTCGCACGCAACGCAACCGAGGCGACATCCGATCCAGTTCCTGGCTCAGTCACCGAAATGGCTACCAGAGGATCGCCCCGAGCAATGCCCGGCAACCACCGCTGTTTTTGCTCGTCGGTACCCCCTTCGAGTACCGAGCGTGCCATGATTTCGGGTCGCGTGATCAGGCTTCCCGCGGCGCCAAGCGAGGCCCGAGAAAGCTCTTCAGTGACGACGACCATACCGAGGCTGTCTTCCTCCTCGTCCGGTTTGAGCCCGCCATATCGCTCTGGAACCGAAAGGCCGAAACAACCCAGTTCACGTACACCTTCAATAATTGAATCAGGAACGAGAAGGTCCTCTCGATGTATTTTCTCAGCAAGCGGCANCACCTGCTCTTCGGCAAACTGCCGAAAAGACGACCGCATCAGCGTTCTTTCTTCATCAAGGTGATCAATCGGCAATCGACCATCACGGTCACGAAAGAGCTGNCCGAGCTTAGCCAACTTCTTAGGATCGAGTGCCACATCCATCAACGCCAAATACCCGTTATCAAGCTCCGTCGACTTAAATCCGTACGCGTGGGGGCGCAGTCGAATTCTGCTATGAAGCGAAGCCACGGCCTCAGCGATAAAAGACTCGGTGACCGCCTGTTTTANCGCTTGTTCGTCGCTCTCGGCTGGCCGTTGGCTGTACTCAAGCATGACCCGCGAAGCCACCAGTTCGGCGAGGCTGAAGGCCAAGTCGTAGAGTTCGATCTGGACGTCGTCAATAGCACGACCTTTGAGGTGTCGACAGGCACGATCAAAGAGCTTCCACGCATCGTCNAGGTGTCTTTCGAGGGAGTCCATATCGGCGCCGATTCTACTGCATAATGGCAATTAGTTAGTTTTATCTCGCGGGCAACCAACTCGCTCACTGGTTGAAACGCGATAGGGGAGTGCCTCGATATGTTGCTGTTAAACGACGTTCGTGTATTGGATTTCGGGCGCTACATCGCCGGCCCATTTTGCGCCGCTTTGTTAGGCGATCTTGGTGCCGACGTCATTCGAATCGAAAAAGTCNACGGTAGCGAAGATCGGTTCACCACGCCCGTTTCACGAGATGGAGACGGTGCGGGTTTCATGCAACTCAACCGNAACAAGCGCGGCATAACACTTAACCCACGTACCCCNGAAGGCCGTCAGATCTTGGAGCGCTTGATTCCCACAGCGGACGTCGTCATCGCTAATCTACCACCCGATACGCTTGCANCAATGGGGCTCGATTATGAGAGCTTGTGTCAGCATCGATCGGACATCATTCTAACCACCAGCACCGCTTTCGGTGCGTCAGGTCCCTACGCAACACGGGTCGGGTTCGACGGCGTGGCCCAAGCTATGTCCGGTAATTTGCACATGACCGGAAACGCCGACGAACCAACAAAAAACTATTTTCCCTACGTGGATTTCACAACCGCAAGCCTTAATGCCATGGCTACGCTCGCAGCAATCATTCATCGCACCAAGAACGGTGAGGGACAACATGTGCAAGGGTGTCTTCTCGCTTCAGCGCTATCTATCGCCAATGGCACGATGATCGAACAAGCGTTGCTCGGCGTTAATCGTTCGGGCACCGGCAATCGAGGGCAAACTTCGGCCCCGTCAGACACTTTTCAGACCAAAGACGGCTGGATACTCGTTCAAGTCGTAGGCAACCCTCTTTACGAGCGTTGGGCACGCCTGATGGGAGAAGACTCGTGGCTTGTCGACTCGAAATACTCGACGGATGAATCCCGCGGGCTACATGCCGTAGATATCAGCACCCGCATGCAGGAATGGACCAGCTCCCGAACGACGACCGAGGCCGTGAAGGCACTCGAAGACGCGAGGATTCCCTGCGGCGAGGTTCTTTCGCCACAAGGAGCNCTAGATAATGAGCAAGTCCAATCGATGGGGTTCCTCGAGTCTATCGACTATCCCGGAATTGACACCCCAGCACCCATCGCACACATGCCCATGGATTTCTCGACGCTCGATGTCAGTATACGCCGGCGAGCGCCAACGCTAGGCGAACACACCAACGAAATTCTCGAGTCCTTAGGGTTCGAGAAAAGCGAAATCATTTCTTTTAGGGAGGCGCGCGCGATATGACGGTATCCATCGTCACTGTCCGCGAAAAATTCCTNCGCCTACAAGACGAGATCGTCNGCACACTTTCGATACTCGACGACGAAACTCATTTTCACGGAAAAGATCTNGAGGCTTCAGGCGGGGGATTGTCTCGACCTCGGGTGCTTAGTGACGGCAAACACATCGAAAAAGCTGCCGTGCAATTCACGCACAGTCTGGGCCAATCGTTACCCCCTGCTGCGACGGAACGGAACCCTAGCCTCGAAGGTCTTCCATTCCAAGCCACCGCGATCTCCGTCATTGTCCATCCGCGAAATCCACACGTACCCACGANCCACATGAATCTTCGATTTTTCTTGATCGAGGCGGAAGTCCCGGTTTGGTATTTCGGGGGCGGCTTCGACCTCACGCCTTATTACCCCTACCGAGAAGATGTTGTGCAATGGCACCAAAACGCACGGTCGGCCTGTGGTTCCGACGAGCGNTATCGAAACCTCAAAACACAGTGCGACGATTACTTTTTCCTCCCCCATCGTGGCGAGTCGCGCGGCGTGGGTGGGCTCTTTTTTGACGATTGGACCGAAGAAGGATTTGAATCGAGTTGCACGTTCGTATCCGGCATTGGCGACGCTTTCTTACTCGGTTACAAACCGATATTTCTTCGTCGAATGAACACGAACTGGAACGACGACGAAGAGCANTGGATGCTNCTGCGGAGGGGCCGCTACGCCGANTTCAATCTCGCCATCGACCGAGGCACGCGTTACGGCATGCAATCCGGGCGAAGAATCGAATCCGTGCTTGCGTCGCTACCNCCACGTGCCGTTTGGATGTACGACCATCAACCCGAACCTGGTTCAAGGGAGGCCGAGTTGATTCTTGACTATCTACAACCACGCGATTGGCTCGAAACCTCCGCCANATCAAAANATATAGATTCAGTATTTTAAATATATATTTCAATTNGTTAAAAAAACTATTTAAAGNTNAATCTAGANTATNTTTTGNATGGATTGGAAGGCCTNAAANATCCGTCTCCTAAACGGATGGGGNATCAAGGTCTGACCAACAGTCTGTCTTCGACCGTCGTNACACCTTTGACGGTCACAACNAGCTCCNTNGCACGACGACGTTCCGATTCCGACCGNACCCTTCCATAGAGAGTCACCACGCCCTTATGCACATCGACGTTGATACGCCGNGCCAAAATACTCGCTTCTTTGATCAGACGGACTTTGACGATCGTGTGAATTCCCCGNTCATCCGTATATTCGCCGATCGTCCGNCCTTCGGAACCCACCATGTAATTTTGGCATCCGGATACTGCGAANACTCCGACTAAACAAACAACGACGACCAATCTAATCAATCTGGTTACTCCGTACCCGACGTCATGACAAACTGCTCTAATACTACAAGCTAGTAGTTGCCGCCGTATCCGTAATCTACAAAATAGGATTGTTTATGAACGAAAATCCGACGCTGGTCACCAGTGGTTTACGTTTTCCCGAAGGTCCGATCGCGATGCCAGACGGTACGATCATCCTGGTCGAAATCGAACGCGCAACCCTTACTCGGGTTTTGCCTGATGGCAGCACCGAGGTAATCGCTCAGATCGGTGGCGGTCCCAATGGCGCCGCAATCGGACCCGGAGGCTACTGCTACATTTGCAACAATGGTGGCTTCGATTGGATCGAAAGGAGTGGCCGCATTTTTCCAGGGGATCAGGCAAAGGATTATCAGGGCGGACGCATTGAACGCGTGAACCTCGAAACCGGCGAAGTCGAGACGCTGTATACACATGCCAACAACGTTCCCTTACGCGGGCCTAACGACCTTGTTTTCGACCGATCCGGAGGTTTCTGGTTCACAGATCATGGGAAAAATCGCCCGAGGGATCGAGACCGCACCGGCGTGTTTTACGCGCAGGCCGACGGGTCAAGCGTAGAAGAAATCATTTTTCCTCTAGAGGCTCCGAACGGTATTGGTCTTTCCCCCGACGAGAACGAACTTTACGTTGCCGAAACACCAACAGGTCGTTTGTGGGCGTTTCCACTATCGGGTCCCGGCGTCTTGAACCAAGTACGAGCGGATCGGCCAGACGGCGGACGTTTGTTACAAGGTCGGAACGGCTATTTCATGTTCGATTCACTCGCAGTCGACGCAGAGGGCGGCATTTGCGTTGCGACCCTTATCGACGGTGGTATCACAACGCTGTCTCCTCACAACAAAGCACCATCCTTTGTTCCAATGCCTGACCGACTCACCACAAATATTTGTTTTGGCGGAGACGGCCTCCAGACAGCGTTCGTCACGCTATCTTCCACCGGACAACTTATTCGCCTTCCGTGGGAAAAACCTGGGCTGCCGCTTAACTTCCTAAATCTCTAAATGCAACGCCCACGAAGAATACGTCTCGCTCTGATTCTGCTGGCGTCGTCCTGCAGTTATGCGGATCGATTACACTTCGTCATCCCTGCCGGTCCTGGCGGCGGCCTTGACGGTACCGCTCGGGAAATTGGCAGAATCTTCAAAACGTTCGGCCAATACGAAAGCATCAGTTACGAAAATATGCCCGGAGGGGGCGGAGGTCGAGCTTTGAGTCAGTACCTCGGAAATCATTCGCGTTATCAAGATGCGGTGCTCGTTAATTCCACACCACTGATCGTCAGGAGCCTACAAGGCCTATTTCCGCAAAGTTTCCGCGACCTCACGCCCATCGTTGGTCTTATTGCGGATTACGGAATTTTCGTGGTGCGCGCTGATGATCCGATTTTAACGTGGAGC
>PBGU01000044.1 GCA_002719135.1 Gammaproteobacteria bacterium | reverse complement strand
TTTGACTGTGCGAGTAAGGATTGCAAAAACACACGCAAACTTTTACGTAGTGGAGAACCCGCACCTCCCAAGATGGACCCCGTAAAAATGTCAGAATTAACGTGTGACACCGTTGATGACCACTTCGTGCTTCGTGATGGCGCATCCGGGCTTTTTCTAGCTGCAAGTAAATTTCCTCGTAATCGCGAAACACGAGCGCCTCTCGTAGAAGAGCTAATACCCTACAAGGAACAAATCGATCCCAAATACAGCTTTTTATTCGAGGCGCCTACCGAGGACGATAAAGGTAACAAGACACTTGTTCGTTACAGCCGAAAAACCAAGGAGCAGTATGTTCAGAGTGAAGTAAACAAAAAGGCAACTGGCTGGAAAGCCTTCTACCGCGACGGGAAATGGGACATAACCAAACCGATCACGAAGGGCAAGAAAAAACACTAACTGAGNCGCTAAAAATGTAGNCTCTAGATGTTGCGCCTTATTACTCCAACACTGATACCTTCGATGGCGAAATCGCTGCTACGTAAATCGACTTCTATTGGCTCGTAGTCTGGGNTTTCAGCAAGTAAATTTAACCAGTATTTGTGGCGGATTTTCCCTAATCTTTTAACAGTAACATCACCGTCGATTCTAGCGACTACGATGTCGCCATAATTAGCTTTATCAATTTTATGAACCGCTAATAAATCGTCCTCATAGATGCCTATGTCGATCATACTGGCTCCCTTAACGGTAAGAAGNTAGTCAGCGTTGGGGGTGAANAAAGTTGATGGAATATCGCAGTAGTCTGCGATGGACTCTTCGGCTAGGATTGGATTACCAGCGGCAACTTGTCCGATAATAGGGAGCCCTAGNTGCTCGCTAATGGGCAACTTGAGTCCTCTTGAAGTACCGGGCAGNACCTCTAGAGCTCCTTTTCTGGCCAGAGCACGCAAATGTTCTTCAGCAGCATTGGGAGACTTGAACCCCATTTCATGGGCAATTTCGGAACGGGTAGGCGGAAAACCCGTATTCTGCTGGTATTCTTTGATATAATTCAAGATCTCTTCTTGTCGACTAGTTAGCTTTAGCATAGCGATGCCCTTAGTCAAAATATTACTGTAATTATATACAGTTATCTAACAATCTCAATATATCTTTAGGTATACGTGTTTTGAATGTCGGCTCGTACAAACAAATTACACATTTGTCGGGAATAGGTGGATAGGAGGGNTAAGCTTAGAGGATGTGAAAATCGTCACCGAGGTCCATCAGTTCAGGTTCTATTTCAGAGAGAGCTCCTGACCAGTTATCTGGTATAAAAGTCTGATCAGAGTAAACTTGATCCTCGGCATTTAGTTCGTAGGGAGCACGCCAGTCTTCGGGTGCTTCAGCAGGTGCGAGATAGAGTTGTTGCCAAGTGGTGGTTTCGTATTCACCTACTTCACCATCGATCATTTGATACTCGATGGTGCCGNTGGCTTCATCTATTGCTACGACTTCAAATAAGCAGCCGTTAGCAACATCTTGATACCAGACTGCAACTTCTGGTAAGAGATTATTCATTGCTGTGTATCCGGAGTTAAATCAAAAGACTGTGTATTAACCCTCACTTGTAATTATTTTAATGTTAGGGCGAACGCTCACTATAGATACTTTTAACTCAAAAGAGAAAGCAATTTTTGATTAACATTGACCACGACTTTAGTTAATGAATTAAGACCAATTCATAACTATTTGACTAATCAATAAATCTGCTTTTATTTGTTGGGAAATCCCTTTACCCGCTTCTTTTTAATTTGTGATAATTCTGATAATTCATAAAAAACTTAACCACATGAAAGAAGACCAAAGCACTGTCGGTGCATTAATGCTAGACCTTGAGGGTACAGCCCTCACTATGGCTGAATGTGAACTTTTGAATAGGCCGTCGGTCGGCGGAGTGATCCTGTTCAAAAGAAACTATATCTCGCCATCGCAATTAACAGACCTCACGGCTTCGATAAGAGAATGCAAACCGGACATTTTGATCGCGGTTGATCAAGAAGGTGGTCGGGTGCAGAGATTCTACGAAGGTTTTCTTTCGCTTCCCGCATTGTATTCGATCGGTCAGCTTTATGCCCGTGATGCAGATAGAGGCAGGTTAGTAGCGGAACACTGCGCATGGGCCATGGCAGCTGAGGTGATCCATCATGGAGTTGATATAAGCTTTGCTCCGGTGCTTGATTTATATAACAGCGAAAGTCGAGCAATCGAAAATCGGGCTTTTAGCCCCTCGGCCGAAGATACCGTAGACCTGGCTGAAAGTTATATTAGCGGTATGAATAAGGCAGGGATGGTGGCAATCGGGAAGCATTATCCTGGCCATGGATCAGTAGAGGCAGATTCCCATGAAGAACTTCCGCGAGACGAACGCGAAGCAGATGAAATTATGGGGGCAGACTACAAGGTATTTGCTAAGTGCGTTAGCCGTTTGGGTGGAATTATGTCGGCGCATGTCATCTACCCGGCAGTAGATGGAGAACCTGCGGGGTTTTCGAATTTTTGGCTCAACGACAAACTTCGCACAGAGTTAGGTTTTCAAGGCGCTGTGTTCAGTGATGATTTATCAATGACCGCTGTTAAGTCAGCCGGAACTGCCGAATACCGAGCCAAACTAGCTTTGACAGCCGGCTGCGATATGGTGCTGGTATGCAACGATCGCGAGTCAGCATTGTCGGTTTCCGATTGGTTGGAGCGTAATGAGATACAGGGCAGCAGGAAGCTTCACAAATTGCGTGCCAAGCCAGCGCCAGAGATTGCGAATCTTTATAATGAAGAAAAATGGTTGACCGCTTGTGAAATGGTGTGTTCACTAACGAAAATATAAGTGAGGGGTAACGATGGACAGATTCTTATCACTAGATAGCTTGGGAGAGCTAGGCTGGGGAATTGAAATATTCCTCGTGGTCACTACCACGTTGATGGTCAGATTTATTGCTATGTATGTGCTTAAAATATTAGGCCGTCGTTTAGAAAAAACTGAAAACGTTTGGGATGACGCCGTGTTTGAGGCCGCAAGGGCCCCTTTGAGTTGGTTTATTCTGATCATGGGTCTTTTGTTAGCTATCCAAATCAGTGACGCCTACCTCGGAATTGACTTGTTCTCTGCTTCAAATCTGGAAAATATGCGGCAGCTCACGTTTATCGTGCTGATAATGTTGTTCTTGGTAAAATTTATCTCACTGGCTGAGACGAAGTTGCTTGAAAGGATTGAGGCGGATCCAGCTCCTGAGGAGACTCGCCTTGATGCAACCACGCTGCATGCATTAGCTAAATTATTGAGGCTGTCAGTTGTGATTTCGGCCGCTCTTATTGCTTTGCCCACGGTGGGCATAGAAATTACCGCTTTACTTGCTTTTGGGGGAGTTGGCGGACTTGCGGTCGGGTTTGCCGCACAAGATTTATTATCCAATTTTTTTGGCGGCTTGATGATTTATCTCGACAGGCCATTTGCTATCGGGGACTGGATCAGATCGCCCGATCGGGATATAGAAGGAACTGTGGAAAGCATAGGTTGGAGGCTAACAATAGTCCGGACTTTCGATAAACGGCCGTTGTATGTGCCCAATGCCATATTTAATACTTTGGCAGTAGAAAACCCCTCCCGCATGAGTAATCGTCGCATTTATGAAACTATAGGAATCCGGTATCAAGATGCGAACAAGATGGGTGCAATTGTAGGAGACGTAAAAGCTATGTTGCTGACCCATAGCGAAATCGATACAGAACAGACATTAATAGTTAACCTTAACAGCTATGCTCCATCCTCTCTGGATTTCTTCATCTATACCTTTACGAGAACTACCGACTGGATTCGGTTTCATGAAATTAAGCAGGATGTGATGTTAAAAGTCATAGATATTGTACATTCTCATGGGGCCGATTTTGCATTTCCGACAACTACCATAGATGGCATTATAGCTGATGGATTGAAAGAGACCTGATGCCAACGATATCTAGCTCACAAGTTAAAGCAGTAAATGCTCGTGCTCGCTGCATCTATTCTGAGGAACAAGTAGAAGCAGCTCTCGATAAAATGGCTGCAGCAATTACGCAGTTTCTAGTTGAAAGAGACCCAATTTTACTGTGCACTATGCACGGAGGGCTTATAACAACTGCTAAGCTGGTAACGCGACTTCGTTTTCCATTGCAGCTCGATTATCTTCATGTGACTCGCTATCGTGAGAGTACGCACGGTACCGATTTAGACTGGAAATGCTACCCATCACTTTCTCTGCAAGACCGAGTAGTGCTAGTGGTTGATGATATTCTTGATGAAGGTACAACCTTGGAATCCATTGTAGAGTATTGTAAAAAACAAGAAGCCGCTGAAGTATTTACAGCGGTACTTATTGAGAAGTTGCATGATCACAAGCTCTCAAACATCGTGGCAGATTTTGTTGGTCTTAAGGTGGATGACTGCTACGTCTATGGGTATGGGATGGACTATAAAGGATATCTTCGTAACGCACCTGGTATTTTCGCGATAGATGAAGGATAAAGGAAGAGCGGATGCCCCAGTATCAGCAAACAGAGTTGTCATAGGGCGTATCAACTGCCACTTCCACTAATCTTGCAATGCTGGTAAATAGTAGCGCTGTCTTAACTCCCTTGTTTTTCTCATCCTTAAACAGCTCGTGATATCTCTTTAGTTGAGGTCGATAAAGATTGAGCTGGCCTTCTATAAAATCCTTTTCTAGTATTGAGTCAGGCTTTTTTGCGGACTTGTAATCGATTATCCAGCGAATATCTTTAAAATCTAAAAAGCTTCGATCAATAATATGATTTTGAACGACATCACCATTTTTTGATTGTAGCTCGTATTCGGCGACACTTTTCTCCTGAGAATGGTCAAATACCCACAGAAGTTCTTGGTTGGAAAGGGTTTTTCGAAGAGAGTCTTCAATGAATGCGACAGCATGATGAATTTTATCTAGGNCGAATCCATAACGTAATAAATGTTGTTGCCAGCGCCGTCTCTGCAGGTCTAAGTTGTCGTCAGATAAAAGATTTTTATTTGTCAGGACTGCCTGCAATGCTTCATGTATCAAGTTACCTATTTGGGTGTCTAGCATGAGATCCAGCCTTGGGTCTTCATTAAAGCTGGGCTGCGGATGATGCTGATTATTATCATCAGATTTTTCAGTAACTTCGAACCAGCTAGATTGGGGCAACAACGAAACAGGGATTCGCTTCAACAAGGTAGCGGTTTTCAGCTGGCTTGTTCTCTTGCTTTCTAGGGTGTTCTCAGTGTTTATGTCATCCATGTTGACGAACTCGACAAATTTATTCTGGAGAATTGCGGCCCATATGGTCGAGAGTAGTGAGCGTGGGTCTGGGTTTGTGGATTTTTCCTTGCCGCGTTTGAGTGCCGCCGATAGGTGTGCAGATTTGATGGCGCGTGTAACCCCTATATACATCAATCTGGTGTTTTCGAGTTTAGATTTTGTCAGTTTTTCGTGACGTAGTAATTCATACAATGTATCGCTAGACTCCCCGGTTCCAGCCAAGGCAGCCAGGAACAATTTGGGCACCCTCGCGTGATTCAGGCGTTCGTGCCATAACAACAGCTCGCGTTCCTCTGTCTTTGGTTGTCGGGCTAACCCGGGTAGGAAGACGTGATCGAATTCAAGACCTTTAGCCTTGTGAATAGTTAAGATTTGGACGGGATTATCGGCGGCCGATGGCGGGTTATCGCTAACAAACGTGTTCTTAATTTGTTCTTCTAGGTCATCTACGTTAATCAGTGGGGTGGAACGTTCGAACTTACGAATTAAGTCGAAAAACAGATCTACGCTCTCTAATTCAAAATGGGTTTGGATGAGCTGGTGTCCCCCAAGGCAATCGAAAGTCTTCCGCAAGAGATCTGCCAAAGATAGTTGATCTTGCAACCTAACGGCCTCTGAGAAGGTCGGAGCCACCTTGATAATCCGTTTATATGATTCTTCGCTTAATTTCGCCTGTACTGTAGCTTCGCAAAGCGAATGCAGAATTGGTACCTCAAAATCTTGGCCGGATATAATGAGTAAGTCCTCTATGGTGATGCCGCACCAGGGTGCACGCAACACGGCCAGCCAAGCTAGTCTATCGGCTTGATTCAAGATCGCTCTAGCTAGGCTCGTAAGATCTGAAATGATTGAAAGGTTATTCAATTTATCGATATCAGTAGCTGCCCAAGGGATGCCTACCTCCCTGAACTCTGAAAGAATATGTGATAGGTGAGGCCTGCTGCGAACTAGAATGGCGATTGTCTCAGTCTGGCTCAGCGCGCGGAGTCTTGTTATTTGTTTTGCGATATGTTGAGCCTCAACTTCAAAAGCTTTGGACCGGTTGTTGCCTTCAAATGTATAGCAGCGGGTATTAACCGCTGGTTCGATGCCTTTAGGGTGCTCTGCTGTGGAGTGGGTGTAAGGTACGCCCCCCCGGGAGATATCCTTTTCTTGGGGAAAAGAGCTAGCAAACACTAAATTCACCCATTCGACCACACCCGCATGAGACCTAAAGTTTGTTTGTAGATCGATAGGGGTTAACGGAATGTTCTTAATGCCCCTTTCCCGTAAGGCCAGAAATAGACCTACATTAGCGTTGCGAAAGCTGTAACAGGATTGCATGGCGTCACCGACTACAAAAAATGTGCGGCCATCACTTGGCTCCCATCCTGCTGTGAGTTTTTGTAATAAGTTTTGATGTGTCGAAGACGTGTCTTGAAATTCGTCCACTAGAATATGATTGATGCTGTAATCTAGGCTAAGCAAAAGATCTGTTGGGTTTGACTCGTCGCCCAGCGCGGTGAGTGCGGCATGTGTAATTTCAGGGTAATCGACGGTATTTTTTGTTGCGAATGTAACCCGCAACTGTGCGAGGAGTGTTGGTAATACTTCGGTCAGCGTTTTTAGGAAATTAAAATTTTGGTCTTCCATTGAAGGTAATAGGCGAAGATAGTGTAATGTTTCTAATAATGCCTCGTTATTACCTTCGGCAAAGTCTGTTAAAAGCCCGTGCATAGCTACCTTTCTAGCTTTGAACAGTTTGTCATGTTGCTCGTTACCGGATGAAGAGGGGAAACCTAGCCGTTTATCGACCCGTTTACGCCAGGTTGGTTGGCTGTTTCTGATGGTGACTAGTAGATCTGCAAGTCCTTGCCATGTAGTTAAATCATNAGAATTATTTCCCGGTAATTTGTTGAGATTAAGGCAATTGCTAATTTTTGTGTTTGTTTGATTCCCTGCAAANTTGGTTGCAGCGAAGCTTGCTAACTCTACAAGAATTTTTTCATAAGGTTGGATTAGNCGTTTTGCTTGACTGATATTCTCCTCGATGAGTTCAATAATATTATGTTGCAATTGATTAAATATTTTATCAGGAGTCCCGGCGAGACCAATTATTGGCTCAATCCACTGGTCCCGTTTTTTTAATAGTTCAATTAATAGCTTACCAACTCTGGCAATATTGTTGTCTAATTGTAAGAGTAAGCGGCCTATAGCCGGGGAAACTGGTAGATCTTTGTTAAGTAAATNAAGNAANCTGTCGATTGCGTGCTGGTAGTATTCTTCAGGTCGGTCGCTTATGTGTATGTTTGCCCCGAAGNCGGATAGAACAGGCAATCTGCTGGCCAGGTACAGACAGAAACTGTCTATCGTCTGGATTCTAAGGCGGGTTGGGGATTTGAGAAGATCCCACCCCAATTGGGCATCTTTTTCAAGCACTTTAATGGCAGCCAAAAATCGCTCCTCTTCAAGTTTTGTTCCGAATTTTGGCTTGGNCTGCATTTTTGCTGCAGTATCCAGAGTGTTTAAAATTCGATTGGCCATCTCGTTTGCTGCTTTACGTGTGAAGGTAATGGCCAATACTTCTTCCGGTTTTTCGCAAATAGCGAGGAGGTGGAGAAACCGGAGACTTAGTAATTCGGTTTTTCCCGAGCCGGCTGGAGCCTGCACAGCATATGAGGACGTAATGTCCTGAGCTTGTAAGCGTGCTGGTGCGTCTATAGGTATTTTCACGGCGTAAGCTCATCTTGTTTGTCTAACAGGTTCTTTTGGTCATTTATACGACATAAAGAAGACAAGTCGCAGTACTGACAGGTTTGATTGCCTCGTGTAGGGGCTACAGCGAGCAACCCTTTCTCGAACTCNGCGGCNATGGCNAGAACAATAATATTCCATCGNTCCTGCAAGTCAGTCCAAGTGCCGTCGAATAACCGCACTTGTGCAAGGGGCTTAATATCTGGGTGAAGGTCCTCTTTATCTGTAGCTCCCGCTAAAGTGACTTCTTCAATATTTACTTGATATATAAATGCGCCGCTAATATGACCAATNTTTGACCCGATGGCTAATTGGTAAAGTGGCAATTGAAGATCGTCGGGTCTATCGTCGAACCAGCGGTANGAAGATTTTTTNCCCGATTTGTAATCAATCAACACTAGGGAGNCATCGTTTAATTTGTCAATCCGATCAACTCTAAAATTAAGTGAAAGCAGAGAGTGATCCCATGTTATTTGTTGTTCTGTTTCATGGACCAGAAAAGGAGATCGACTTAGTTCGAATTCGAGAAAACTGTTTAACAGGTTAGAGAGGCGGATTCTTTCCAAATTCGAAAAAGNTGGGGTCATAACGTCTGGATGTTGCTTATGCATTTGCTCGATAGCTGGCTCTATACTCTCATCAATAAACTTTTGTCTTATGACCGCTGAGCTTTCGAGTATTTTTTCTTGATGGTTAAGTTTGGTGCTTAGTTTCTCGAGAGCCAGGTGCAGCGCGCTTCCACGATTCATTGCATCCAGACCGGGCTGTAGATTTGGTAACTTTTGAGCTCCTAATCNGTGGGTTGCAAACGCCTTAAANGGGCAGTTAGATTGATTGGAGAGCAAGCTGGTGCCTCCAGTCCCTATTACACTNGTTAATGGTAAACATAATGGCTCCTGGACGTATTCGAATTCGACTGGGTGTAATGGGTTTGTAAGGTTGTTTGTGCTACCAATATCAGGTACCGGAGAGAGAGGTATAGTGCGGGAAAGAGGGCTCGGTCGAATTTCAAGATCGCCCTCATATTTGTGATGACTAAGAATAAACTCATGCGTGTTTCGCTGAAGCCTGGTTAAGATTAAATTAGCTTGCTCTAGCTGTAACTTATAGCTACTGCGAGGCATGCCGTATTCTTGTTGTATTGAGAGCGGCAGAAAAGTATCAGGACTTATACTGCAGGGCAATCGTTGGTCATCTGCGGATATAAACCAAAGAGAGTCGAAATCGAAATCCAAGGCTTCATCGAGGCTGACCAATGATATCTGTAGCTCATCGTTAAATACGATTCGTCGAGGGGTCTGGTAAAGCAATGATCTAAGCTGACGTAAAGCGCCGGTAATGTCGAGTTCTCCTACAATGGCCGAAGTGCTGCTAAGTTGATAAAGAGATTTTTGCCATTGCAAATAATCTTCTGATTCAAAGCGCGGCCAACCTATGAGCTCCAANTGTCGAGTAAAAAGTTCTGCCCAGGCGCTTAACGACAAAAATTCCCTGGGGCGGCGAGANAGTTCCGAAAACTTGGTTAACAGGGTGGATAGGTGGGGGCAATAGTAAGGCTTTCCTTCTCTTTGCATTACCGATTGGAGATGNCCTAATCGTGTGGTGCTAGAAAAGTTATTACGTAGGAGTAATTCAAGGCTAATTCGAGCTGATAGTTCTTTGTCTCCTAAGGCGAATTGGTGGCACTGTAGTAAATGACAGAATTTCTGTGTTTCTATTCGAGTCTGGTTTAATTCAAGGAAGCTAAGNGCGAGCTNTATAGATTTTACATCTGCTAGTGATTGCGCACTACTGAAGGTATTAAAGTATTGGGCTTTGGTTGGAGAAAGGTCGTTATTCCTATGGCTTNTCTGCCTGTTAAACTCCTTCCAAAAAAGAAAGTCGTGCTCTTTTTCATGATCNATAATGATACCTACATGTTCGNTTTCGTTCACTCTGACGCGNTCAAGTGAATATCTGACGCAGGCACGAATCTCGGTGTCCAAGTTAGGAAATTGTAGTCGTTTTACGCTGTTAAGATTCGGTTGCCACTCATTAGGTNTTGTTTTAGACGATATGTCAGGAGTATTNCGTGTGTGATAACTCAGTTCGATGACGTCTTCCAAGGTCCCAATTAANCTGGCGTAGAGCGGAGGTGGATCGCTAAAGTTAACTAGTAACACACGTGAAGGAAGGAATCGGACAAGTTCATGGAGGCTAGGTATAAGAATCAATATTGCGTCAGATAGTCCAATTAATTCATGTTTTTCTAATAAATATTTATAGTGTTTCGACCAGTATAGAAAAGCAGAAAAATTCTGTGAATACTTGGAATCCCTGGGCTTTAATTTTTCAAATAGAAACCATTGATTATAAATATGGTAACTATGTGAAACTGNCGCTGCAGTTTCTTGNATGTTNAGCAGCGGATATTTTNCNGCACTGGCTTTCAATTGCTCTGTCCAGACACATTGCTCACTGAAGCTGTCAAGTATTTGTAGCTTGCAGAATGGTTCGATGCCGTTCATTGATAATTTGGCCCAAAGTTGCTGTAACCANATATCTATAGCGAATACCTGAGGGCGCGACCAAACTTCGCCAACCTTCTTTTTATTGGCATAGGCCTGCATGATTACTCTTGCACTACGGTGGTTTGGCGTTAATAGAGTTTGGTCTTGGTCAAACGCGCTGAGCAGTGAATCTATTTGGAAACGAGATATTGGCACAGAATTTATTTGTTCTTTTCNATTTGTTTTACCCATTCTAAGAACTCGTATTTATCACCGCGAAAAATNACACGGTGTAGTTTTTTATTTAGCTGGTATTCATACATAGGATCNTAATAATTCNTAAGAAGATAACGAATCCATTCGGAATGAAAAGGGTGAGCCTCATCATTAGTTTTNCTCGTCAAAGCTTTTANCATGATCCTTCGGAGATGGCTGTANTTTTCATCCCCCAATCTACGTCGTATTCTGTCTAGGCTAGCTAGTAACGATTTTGTGAATTGATTCTTAGCGTCTGTTGGAGCGAATTGTTCATATTCAAGATAATTCGAAATNATGTAATCGTTCAGTATGGTCTCTACCCTGGAATCTAATGATTCCTCAATATAGGCTAGTGGTGCTTCATTCATGGCTTTATGCAAGCTATTTGGAATGGATACAGTTCCGATAGAACGGCTTTCATCTTCTAAAAATAACTTGTTGGGTTTTGGGAAAGGTAATTTTAGAAATTCAATCGATATGTAATTTTCAAAATTAACGGGGGTTGGCTGTGGNTCCACCCGCCCGCCAAATGCAGAGCCACGATGTCGAGCACAACCTTCCAGGTCAACGCTATAACGAAGCTTGTTAAGAAGATGNGTTTTGCCGCTACCAGCTTTCCCAGCAAGGGTAATAATATTGTCCGGATTTGCGACTTTATCAATAGTGTTGATAAGGAAGCGCCGCATAGCTTTGTAACCGCCATCTATTCGGGCTATAGAAAAACCAGCTCCGTCGAGCCACTGCTGAACAATGGAGGAACGTAAACCGCCACGAAAGCAATAAAGTAGGGCGGTTGGGTTTTCAACTAAATAATNTTGCCAATTTTCCAACCGAGTTTGTTTTTTGCCTGTGNTGACTAGCTCATAGCCCAATGCGATGGCAGCTTTCTGGCCTGCATCCTTATAACGAATACCAATTGCGACTCGTTCATTATCAGTCAGCAACGGTAAATTAGTAGCATTTGGGAAAGCGCCACGGTTAAACTCATTGGGAGAACGAACGTCTAGTAATGGGGTATCATCTACAAATAGATCGGCAAATCCTGATTTAGATATAAGTTCTGACATAATTTAAATTCGACTTTGATAGTGAGTGTACCATTGTGCCGTTTATCGCCACTAATAATAGGATGCGTAGTGGCACGTAAAACGNGAATTACTNGACCAATTTAGATGCAGATAGGAAGGTTTCCGTATGCATGCCTGGAAACGAGGGGGAAAACCTTATTTCAGAATCTTCTTCCAAATCTCGTAGCGAAAAATCTGTAATAGACCCGTTTTCGCTTGTTTCTCGCATAAAGCANNGAGGACCAGCCCCGGTTCATCTTTGGAATCCCCCTTTCTGTGGNGATATGGATATGCTTATTGCCAAAGATGGCTCCTGGNTTCATGAGGGCCGGCCCATAAGGAGGCAGGCTATGGTAAACCTGTTTGCCTCTATTCTAAGGCTTGATGATGACCAACACTATTACCTGGTAACCCCGGTTGAGAAGGTCCGTATAANGGTTGAAGATTGCCCTTTTATTGTAAACCAGATGGATGTTAATGGGTCAGGTCGTGAACAAGTTATTACCTTTACTACAAATACCGGGGATATTTTTGTGGTCGACCGGAAACATGCTNTTTCTGCGAAAACCGATTTNGAAAGGGANGCACCACACCCGACAGTCCATGTTCGAAACGGACTCAAAGCCTTAATAAACCGTTCAGTATTTTACAGNCTAGTGGATTTATGCGTTGAGAATGGAAATCACAAAGGCCCGCTTTTCGGTGTTTGGAGCAATCGTGAGTTTTTTGAACTAGGTGGCTAGAGGCACAAAACTGAGCTTGTGCTTGGTTGACCTTGCTGGGCAAAAACGTCATTATTAGCCGCTTTTTTAGGCTACTAGTCCTTGAANCTTAAAACCTTTCTTTAGTTATTCGTNTGTCAGTGTACGGATTAGGGAATCCATGAAAATTCTTGTAGGTGTAAAGCGGGTAGTTGACGCTAATNTAAAAGTTCGGGTGAAGTCCGATAATTCTGGGATCGACTTGGCAAATGCCAAGATGGCGATAAATCCGTTTTGCGAAATTGCAGTAGAGGAAGCAATTCGCCTGAAAGAAGCNGGTATTGCAGACGAGATTATTGCCGTATCTATTGGGCCAGGGAATTGCCAGGAACAGATCAGGACTGCACTGGCACTTGGTGCCGACCGAGGCATACTGGTGGAGACTGAGNAGCATATTGAGCCTCTATCTGTTGCGAAAATATTTAAGAGTATCGTTGATAAAGAACAGATAGATCTCGTTATCNTGGGTAAGCTCTCAATTGACACCGATAACAACCAAGTTGGCCAGATGCTAGCCGCTTTGTGTGGTTATCCTCAGGGCACGTTTGCGTGTAACGTAGAACTTAAGGATGGCAAGATTGAAGTAAGCCGAGAANTTGATGGTGGCGAGCAGACTGTNCTTTTGGATCTGCCAGCTATTGTGACTACAGATTTACGACTTAACGAGCCTAGGTATGCATCTTTACCAAATATAATGAAGGCAAAAAATAAACCTATAGATCACGTAACCCCGGCCGACCTTGGGGTGGCAATAAACTCTGGTCTGAAGACGTTGAGCATTGCCCCGCCAGCTCAGAGAACTGCGGGNATAAAGGTAAAATCGGTGGCAGAGCTCGTCGACAANCTACGTACAGAAGCGAAAATTATCTAGCAGGATTCTGGAATATTATATGGCCATTTTAGTTATAGCTGAACACGACAATGAGTCGCTTAAACCTGCCTCGCTCAATACAGTGACGGCCGCAGGGGAAATAGAAGGAGAAATTGAAGTTCTGGTTGCGGGTAAAGACTGCCAAAATGTGGCAGACAAAGCTGCACGAATAGCAGGAATTACCAAAGTTATCGCTGCCGACGATGTGTGTTATGAATACCAGTTAGCCGAGAGTGTTGCTCCGTTGGTTGCTGACATTGGGAAAAATTATTCTCATATTCTCGCTGCGGCCACAACTACGGGCAAAAATTTATTGCCTAGGGTCGCAGCGTTGTTAGATGTGGCACAAATATCGGATATTGTAGAAGTACTGAGTAGCGATACGTTCGTTCGCCCTATTTATGCCGGCAATGCAATGGCTACCGTACAATCCTCGGATCTGATTAAGGTGATAACTGTTCGTACAACGGCTTTTTCTGAAGCGGAAGCTACAGGTAATGGTATTATTGAGCCGACAAGTTTTACGGTACAGCAAGATTCATCCATATTTGTGAGTGAACAATTATCAAAATCTGAAAGGCCCGAACTTACATCGGCATCTATTATTGTTTCCGGTGGCCGTGGTATGCAAAATGGAGAAAACTTCATATTACTGGAAAAAGTAGCTGACAAACTTGGTGCAGCTATTGGGGCTTCGCGAGCAGCGGTAGACGCGGGTTTTGTTCCTAATGACTACCAAGTAGGTCAGACCGGAAAGATTGTTGCTCCTGATCTGTATATAGCTGTTGGTATTTCAGGTGCAATCCAACACTTGGCCGGCATGAAAGATAGTAAGGTAATTGTTGCAATAAATAAGGATGAAGAAGCCCCGATCTTTCAGGTTGCCGATTACGGCTTGGTGGCTAATTTATTCGACGCGCTTCCTGAGCTTGAGCAAGCACTTTAGGGCTACTTACTAAAAAGTCTACCTAAAAAAGCCCGGTAAACCGGGCTTTTTTAGGTTTTAATCATCAAGAATCATTTTTAGTTTTCTGTTTACCTGTTTCTTTTTTACGCAATTCTCTGGGATCGTTGGGTGCACGGCCCGAAAATGAGGATGCAGGGGTTACAGTAGAGGGTTGTTGTGAAATTCCTTCATTTGTCTTGAGCGCTGAAGGTTCTGGACTACTTTCGTGTTTAGAGTCTGTAATTGACGCTTGAGTCGTTGGCAACTCTTTAGATGAAGGGGAAGGTATTGAACGCTTGGCCTGGGCCCTGCCGGATGTAATTGTTTCTTTTATTTTGGACTCTTCCAATGCCGACGCATGGATCGAATCCTCTGTGCCCTTGTTTCTTACTATTGAAGCTGGTTCGATGTTAAGTTCGTCTTGTGCTGTTTGATCATGGGGACTGGAGGCTTCCACCGTTACCGAATGATCAGCTTCAGGTTCTGCTATAGGCTGCTCCATATTTTGCTCAGATTGATCACCATTTTTTTCTGTCAGATCAGAATTGGTTGTATTTGTAGAAACATCTACCGGTTGTACGCCAGTTTCGGCGGCTCCTTGAATATTACCAATTTGAGCAGGACCCGCTGTCTTGCCGCTTACTGCCGGACTCAAGGTTGGTTCTACGGCTTCCTGTGAGCCTATAACAGGGGTGTTCAAATCCGGGATGGCCTCGGATAATGAGTTCGTCTGTTTAACTTCTTC
>PBGU01000043.1 GCA_002719135.1 Gammaproteobacteria bacterium | reverse complement strand
GAGGGGAGAATGAAGACTACCCAAACGGACCTTGATCGCAGGAAGTTCCTTAAGCTTTCGACGCGTTATGCAACCTATGCGGCGGCTTCGCCAATCATTATCGCGTGCAGCGGCGGTGGCGATGGCGGCAAACCAGATCCGGATGGGCCTTATGGATCCTCGGGCTGGACGTTGGTACCGACGGCATCATCCGATGCGGCTGCGGCGGCGGAGGCGGAGGGCAATCCGCTCCCTCGCACCCACCTCACGGATCTCGGCGCGCTTCAAGCGGCCGATGACAACGGGCTGCAATTGCCCGAAGGTTTTACGTCACGCGTCATTGCGCAGACGACACAAAATGTTGCGGGTACCGACTTTCCTTGGGTTCGGGCGCCGGATGGCGGTGCCGTATTTGATACCGATGACGGCGGTTGGATTTACGTATCGAATGCCGAGAGTGGCAGCCAAGGCGGCGTTGGCGCAATCCGGTTTGACTCGAGTGGAAACATCACGGACGCCTACTCCATTTGTACGAATACCCGACGTAATTGCGCAGGTGGCACTACTCCGTGGGGGACCTGGCTCACGTGCGAAGAAATGGCAGATGGCTATACCTATGAATGCGATGTCACGGGTGCGACGGCGGCGACCAAGCGCGAAGCGTTGGGGGAGTTTAATCACGAAGCCGCGGCAGTCGACCCAGACACGGGCATCGTGTACGAAACCGAAGACCGATCAGATGGAAATTTTTATCGGTTTACCCCGACGACCGTTCGGGTGGCCGGTAGCCAAGATCTCGTGGCGCAGGAGGCGACCTGGAGCTATCTCGACGACAACACCGATCAAGGGTCGGCCTGGCGGCAGGTTGGATTTGATGACTCGGGCTGGTCTTCCGGAGCCGGTGAACTCGGTTTTAACGAGGGCGATGAGAACACACTGATCACTGATAGCAACGCCAATACCTACTATTTCCGCTCTGAATTTTCGACGGACTTGGCGGGGACCGATCTTTCGGCGCTGACGCTGTCACTCGAAGTCGATGATGGCGCCGTGGTGTACCTCAACGGCACCGAGGTGCATAGGACGGCGATGCCAACGGGCACCATCACTTATGCGTCACAATCGACGAGTGATGGAGCTGATCCGGTCGGTTACACCGCGACGTCAATCGCGATGGGATCGCTGATCTCGTCTGCGGATCCGTCCAGAGTGCTTGTTTCGAAAGGATCGACGTGGAGTTACTTGGATGACGCCACGGATCAAGGTACTGCATGGCAAGCGGCTAGCTTTGATGATTCAAGCTGGTCGACAGGACCTGCGGAACTTGGGTTCACCGAAGGGGATGAAGCCACACTCATCCAAAGTGGTGCGACGACGTATTATTTCCGTCATACCTTCTCGGTCGCTGACCTTGGCGATATTTCCGCCTTAACGGTCAACCTCAAGCGCGACGACGGGGCCATCGTCTATCTGAACGGTACCGAGGTGGCCCGTGACGGGCTTGCCGCGGGAACGATTGGCGCGGGAGATTATGCAAGCAATGCGTCGGATGACGGCAATAACTTCCATCCCTTCACGGTCGATGCGAGCCTCTTGTTGGCCGGCGATGCGACGCCGACGACGGAGGCTTTGATTGCGAGAAAAGCGGATTGGAGCTATCTCGACGACGGCACCGACCAAGGCACGACGTGGACCGCGAGCGATTTTGACGACTCCAGTTGGACGACGGGTGCTGCCGAGTTGGGCTTCACCGAGGGCGATGAGAACACGCTGATCACGAGCGGTCATGTCACCTACTACTTTCGGCATACATTCACGGTCGCGGATATATCCGACATCACCGCGCTTTGCATGAAAACCCAACGCGACGATGGTTGCGTTATACACCTCAACGGCACTGAAGTGGCACGTTCGCTCAATATGGGTGACGGCGTCATTACGTTCCAGACGACGTCGGGCGATGCCGGGAGTGAAAGTACGAGCTATATGTACGATGTCGCACTCGACGGTCTGGTCGCCGGCGAAAACGTGGTGGCGGTCGAAGTCCATCAAAGCAGCGCGGGTAGCTCGGACGTGAGTTTTGATCCCGAGTTCATCGCGTCGAGGACAACGACTGCCGAAAATGTACTGGCGGTTGAAGTGCATCAGGTGAGTGCGACGAGCTCCGATGTCAGTTTTGANGCGGAACTGGTTGCGACGACGTCTGGTACGAATGTGCTGGCGGTGGAAGTGCATCAGAATCAAACCGCGAGCTCGGATGTCAGCTTCGATGCTGGTCTAGCGGCCTCAACCATTGCGCGCTCGGATCTTAGCTCTGGAGCCTTAGAAGTCGCCGTGGTGGATGATGACAACAACGTCACGTGGGGCGCAATTGGCGACCCAACCGTGGCGAACGGTGTTGAAACACGCTACCAGTACGGGCCGGCCACATCGTTTAATGGCGGGGAAGGNCTCGACTATCACGATCGGTCGATGTATTTCACGACCAAGAACGATAACCGCGTCTATCAGTACGACATTGATAACGACACGATGACGATCATCTANGATCAGGCGACGGATNTGAACGGCGGACTCGCGTCGGGTCTCGATAATCTCGAGATGAGCCCAGCGGGCGAGGTCATCATCGCGGAAGACGGTGGCAACATGGAGTTGGTTGCCATTGCCAATGATTACGTGGTGCCAATCGTTCGNGTNATNGGGCATNGCAGTTCGGAAATGACNGGNCCGGCGTTCACGTCGGACATGACGCGTCTCTATTTCAGCTCACAACGCGGGACGACGGGCGATTCCGCTGACGGTGTCACTTACGAGATCACCGGTCCGTTCGCCGAGTAGCGAGTTGATGCGACGGTAAGTTGCCTGAGCCCCGACCGATGGAGGTCGGGGCTTTAAACTGCTTNGTGTCGATGAAGGATTAAANTCAGAGATTACGGNCGCGTAAACTTCGTNGGGTCATTCTCTTTTCGCCAGCCAGCGGTCGAGGGCNTTGGCAAATGTCTGCTGATCGACTTTACCGAACGCGTCCGGTCCGCCCGTGACAGCGCCAGTGGACCGCAATTCGTCCATGAAATTACGTCGAGCTAGGTGGGTGCCAATATTTTCCTCGTTATAGAGTGTTCCACGCGGATTGAGGGCGACTGCATTTTTCCCGACGACGAGGGCTGCTAGCGGAATATCCGCGGTAACCACCAAGTCCCCGGGCAAGACGTGCTCCACAATGTAGTTGTCAGCAACGTCAATNCCGNATGGAACCTGAATGGATCTGAGCAAAGGCGATTTNGGTACCGGAACGAACTGATTGGCAACCAGAAACAACTCGATACGAACGCGTTNCGCGGCNCGAAATANAATTTCTTTGACGTTTTTGGGACAAGCATCACCATCGACCCAGATTTTTCGTCTGCCGGATTGCATAACCGCGCAGTGTATTCCAAGCGGTGAATTCGTCGGTATTTATTCCAGNCCTATTGGACTGCCACTGAAAATACGACGTCCTCGCGCATCGGTTATCATTCGCGGACTCCTTGATTATTGGAGATTGCGAGAATGGACATCACCATTACTTATTGCGGCGCGTGATCGTATAAACCAAAAGCCGTCAGTTTGGCGGCTAAATTGAAAGACGCGTATAACGCCGATGCGTTTCTTATTGAAGGCGCCGGCGGAATTTTCGATGTGGTGGTCGACGGTGACCTGGTGTACTCCAAACACGAAACCGGCGAATTCCCAGACGAGGATCAACTGGTCGACCGTTTGCGCTAAGAGTCACGCGTATAGAGGAATGATGGTGGGAATACGGAGGCGAGTAACTTTCGCTCCACCTCACGGTTAACCAAAGCCCAACAATTGTTGCAGTTTCTGCATCGCGAGCGGCGCGTTTCGCATCATTTCGNCGATACGCTCGGCGTCGTCGCCGTTGGGTTGATCGGCCTCATTGCTGGGCTGGTTGAACGGATCGAGTCGGGAAGCGCGTAGCCAGTCCATGAGCTTCTGGTCTTGGTTCCAACGAAAAGTGTTCACGTTGTCGGCAAACCGGTTACGCAACCAATCGATATCCGAATTTGGATGCGGGACCACGGCACATAGTTCGTTTTTTTGTTGCTCGTCTTCGTAGCTGGCCTCGACGTGGCCGATGAATGCGGCACTGAAAACTTGTTGGCACGTACGGACGGACTGCAACGTAATGCTGTTTTCCTGGAAAACGGGCACCGCGGGTTGGCGTTTGAGACCATCGCCGGCGCAGTCGATAAATAGTGAATCGCTCTCAACCGCCACGGTGCCATGTTCGAGCTCAATCTTCCCACCGGTGAGTGCCGTGACGCGACCCATCCGGATGATATTGTGAATGCTCCGTAATGCCTCAAGTTCGATTTCGGTCACCGTCGCGCACCGAAACATCGTGGGCCGAACGTTGGCATCGAGACGCATTAATTGACCGGTAGCTTCTAGCTCGTCAAAAAGTTCCTCGACTGACTCGGCCTTGGCAACCGCCGACATAGTTTCCGCAGCTCCCGACAAGATACGTTCGGCGTTGAGTTCACCAGGTTGGATGTTCGCTCGATCTAGGATCCATGAATCTCGTGGCATGACCCAAGAAATAGCGCCCGGATCGGTAGAGTTTTCGAGCAACCACAAGCACGCGTCCATGGCCGTCTTTCCGCCGCCGATCACAACGTAGTGACGCGCTGCTGCGTCGATACGAGTGAGGTCATTTAATGGAATACAGCGAATACCGGCGTCAACCGAAAACGGAGGGGTGCGCATGGCTGGTACGACGACGTCCATGTACGTTGCGTCGGCAACCTTGCAGCCCGCGGATATGGCGTATTCGCGGCCAGAGACGAGCGATCTAAACTGGGATTCGCCGAGATAATCGCACATCGGAAAGTACTGGACACGACCGGACGGGAGAAATTGCTGCTGCATAATCTGATCGAAGTAGTTGCAAACTTCGGCGCCCGAAGCGAGCTCGTGCAATCCCTTGTTCCAGCCGGTCTGATCAACGGCGTCGCTGCCAAGGTGTCGCGAATTAACACCGTAAAATGAGGAAGGTTGGTGCAGGCGAACGTAGGCGTAGGAATCGTTCCAATGCCCTCCAGGTCGATGATGGCGGTCCACCATTACGACGGAGGCGTCGGTTTCCTGGATCAGCACATCAGTGAATGCCATCCCCATGGCGCCGCTGCCGATCACAAGGTAGTCAGCCGTCAGAGTCGTTTCGTTTTCCATTGATGAGTTCCGATGTTCTTTGTGGGTCGTCGCTTAAGGAGCGCGGGATATTTGCCAGGGCCCTGCCTCTTTATATATCAGCTCATGGCATCAAGGGCGTTGCCGCGCTGGCCGATAGCGTGACCGATCCCGGAAAGCAGCGAAAATGCGCGAGCGACCAATACGAAATCGGTGGGTACCGTGACGATGGGGCTTTCTCGAACGGCGTCAAACATTTCGTCGGTCATATCTTCGGTGAATTCACCCTGAAACGAACCGGTATCCGAGCGCGAAATCATGCGTCGAGCGATATAGAGGAGGCTGTCGTCATCGCCTTTGCGCGTGTCGAACCCGAGCTCTCGAAATGCTCGCAACATGGCAGATTCGTTAAACGTCATCATCGAAAACATCAGCTCGAACAAACCCATACCGAAGCCTCGCGGCAGTTGTTTTGAAAGTCCGAAATCGAGCAACGTAAATACCGGCTTACCTCGCTCATCGGCTGTGACGAAGATATTTCCTGGATGAGGGTCGGCGTGGAAAAAACCGTGCGCAAGGATCATGCGATTGAAAATACGCATCAAACGGAGCATGAAGCCTTGCGTATCAATACCCGCCGCATGCAGCTCGTCGAGGTCGTTGGGTTTGGCGCCCGTAACGAATTCCATGGTGATGATTCGTCGGGTTGAAAACTCTTCGAACACCATAGGTACTCGGACGTCTTGATCACGAGAAAAAAAATCTCGGATCCGATCTGCGCTTTTTACCTCGCGGCGAAAATCGAGCTCCATCCGAAGATGGGTTTGTAATTCATCGAGTAGTGGCAAGAAGTCGATAGGGTTGTCTGAGAATCGCGCGTACAACGCTGCGATGCGACGCGATGCGGTCAGATCCGTGTGCATGATGTGTTCGATATCCGGATATTGCACTTTGACGGCCACCTCTTCTCCGGTAACCAACTGGGCGCGGTGCACTTGAGCGAGGGATGCGGCGGCGACAGGCGCAGTTTCGAACTCGGCAAAAACGGATTCAATGGGCTTGCCAAGGTCCTCTTCGACAACCTGTCGAATAGATTCGAATTCGCGCGCCGGCAGTCGGTCCTGGCATTGGGATAAAACGGATACATATTCGCGAGGAAAGATATCGGAACGAGTCCCGATGACCTGGCACATCTTAACGAGCATGCCGCGCAGCGTGACGGCCGTGCGGAAAATAAGGTCTGCGTTTTTTTGATGGACAGCATGCAGGTCACGCGCGTCCGGGTCGCGCCGCCGTAGTTTGTCCCACCATATAAGGGTTTGGTAATGAAGCCAGACGCGTAAACCGGTCCACGAAATTTGAGTCGAACGGTACGCGCGTTCCGCGAGTGACGCCGGGACGAACGTCAAAACGCTCGAATTCGCTTCAGCGTTCACGCGCTTTTCAGTAGAACGTCGAGTTCCTCATCATCACGGTGTGGGAACGTCCAACCGGAATCAAGCTCTTCAAATTGGCGGGCAACTGAACTGGCACGGCGTTTGTCGGACACGGCCTGGTGGATATCCGCTTGACTGCGTTCCCGACTTTGCTGCGGTCGAACTGTCGCCATGCCGCGTAACTGGCGTCGGAACACGCCATCGATCACGTCGGCGCCTGAAAGGGTGGTTTTGCCATCGACTCCAATCAGCGTGCGCGCGCGCAGTTCGGAGAGAGCAACTGTGAGGTAATCGACGTGGGGTACCTCGTCGCGAGCAATGCAATCGACGATGTGAGCGGCTTGTACCGGATCAGCGCTTACTTCAGGGTCGCCGAGAAGTTTTTTCGCCCAGTTAAAGGTGTCTTCGGCAAACGTTTCAATGATGAGTACGTTGGTCATCATGAGCAGCATGGATTCCATACGTTCCGAAAGTTCAGGGTAAAGCCGGGTACGCGTCGCCGGTGACCCGCCCGACATCAATCGCAAGAGCACATCATCGGGTATTTCGGGTTTGTCGAGACCGGCATCCCTTGCGGCCTCCCACATTTGTTTATGGCCGCCTTGGTCGCGATGGCCGGCCTCGTCCCTGGCGTGGGCTTCAAAGAGGCCGCTTGCTAGGTGTGCGAGTGCAGTTCCATTGACCGATTCCTCGACCTCCGCGTCAAAATCGGGTACCGAAACTTCGCGAATGCGTGCGCCAAAACCTTCAACGATTGCGATGATTGTCAGGGCACGGGTGACAGGTTCAACGACGCCCTCCTGAAGAAGGTACTTAGCCTGATCGTAGTTGGGATAATTTGGGGGCACGTATTTTTCGGGGATCGTGATTAATGGATGATCTGCCACCGAAAGACGCTCACGCCAGTTGCGGATGGCGGGGCGCCTCAGCGCGCCGCGCGGCGAGACGTATTCGCCATCGATGTACCCGCCGTGGCACTGGATGTCGTTCGTTACCAAAGATTTTTCGAATGGATCATCCGCCATGAGCTCATCGAAACTGAATTCTTGTCGGTCGGTTGCAACGTCCTGGGTCATCGGACTCTCCGCGGGCCGGGTGATGACCGAGAATGGCAAAACCAAGCACCTTGTTCAATCTATTTGGTTTTTCGCGAGCGGCACGAATATTCAACGTAGAGCCAAGGTCAAGCCGACGGCCGCCATGCTATGGTCGGATTCGAACAACGGTGCGGAACGATGACACAACCCAACATACTTTTCGTTATCACGGACCAACAGCGGGCCGACCATACGGGATTTATGGGAAATCGCGTGATTCGCACGCCGAATCTCGATCGTATTGCGGCGACCGGCACGGTGTTTGAGAACGCCTGGGTCTCCAACCCGGTGTGCATGCCGAATCGTTCCAGCATCATGACGGGTCGCATGCCGACGGCTCATGGAGTGATCTTTAACGACCGATCGCTAGACTGGGGTGCAAACACGTTTGTGCGGCAGTTTCGTGGCGAGAATTACAGGACAGGACTGATCGGCAAATCGCATTTACAACACGGCTCAAGCCGTAACTCTATGAACCCTTACCGAGGACGTGCCGCCATAGAAACCCCGCATCCGGCAGGCTGGGATGAGATCGAGAACTTCGAACGATTTCTTGAGGAGGTCCCAGACGATCCGGACGACTACTACGGCTTTGACCACATCGAGTTGGCAATGGATCATGGCGCCCGGGTTAGCGGTCATCATCTAAGGTGGGCCCTAGATAAAGGCGCCCGACGCGAAGACTTAACGTCGGATTATCGGCCGGATGCCCCGGGCTCGAAACGTTCGTCAGAGTGGTGGCAGATTTATAGGCCGCCTTATGCGGCGGAGTTTCACTCTACATCCTTCGTCGCTGAACGAACCGTTGCGTTTATCGACCAAGCTCGTGCGGAGAATTCCCCTTGGCTAGCTTGGTGTTCATTTCCGGATCCGCATCACCCGATGACGCCTCCAGGGGATTGGTTTGATCGTCATGTGCCGTCGGACATGGAACTTCCGGCCACGTCAATGGATACGGGTGCCGATTGTTTCGAGCACCTTCGTCAGTTTCGAAAAATCCATCCACGCGATCAACGGAATTGGGTTTCACCTTGCGGAAGCGGTAGCAACGCACTTGTACAAGAAGCGACCGCAGCAACTTACGGGATGGTTGAAATGGTCGACGACGCGGTCGGACGCATTCTCGACCACCTTGAAGCCACGGATCAGCGAGCGAATACCATTATTGTGTTCACGAGTGACCACGGCGACATGATGGGAGATCACGGTCTCATGCTGAAGGGCTTCATGCATTATCGAGGGACGTTGCATGTGCCGCTTGTCATTTCGGTTCCCGGGCAGAAAGCGAACCGAACGACGAGGCTCGCATCCAGCATTGATCTTGGTCCAACGCTCATGGATCTTTGCTCAATCCAAGGCTACGACGGTATTCAGGGCTATTCCCTAAAGCCGGTGATTCAAGATCCTGATGCGAGTGTCCGAGATTCCGTGCTCATTGAAGATGACATCGCGCCGCTGATCGCATCGTTGACGCCGATTCCGGCTAAAACAAGAACGGTGATCACCAATACTCATCGCTATACGCGAAATTCAAAACGCGAAGAGCAGCTGATCGATTTAGTCGCAGATCCTGACGAATGCGAGAATCTTGTTGGGATCGACACGGGCACACGCGCGATAGCGATTGAACGACTTACGGACGCACTAATCGCCGCTGATGATGCGGCAAGAGGCGCGCCCGTAGATGCCCGATACGCGTAAACAGCAGGATGCGCTTTCGCCCTTGTATTGATCTCCACGGTGGACGCGTCAAACAGATCGTGGGGAACACGCTCACGGATGATGGCGAACCTACGACAAATTTTGATACTGACAAGCNCGCGGCGGAATATGCGCGNCTNTACCGTGATGATGGGTTGGTGGGCGGNCACGTGATCATGCTGGGCCCGGGCAATGAAGCCGCNGCCCGTGAAGCATTGGAGAANTTTCCNGGCGGNCTGCAAGTTGGTGGGGGGATTGANGGCAGTAACGCNGAGTCATGGCTAGCGGCTGGCGCTGCTGCNGTGATCGTGACATCGACNATTTTTGTTGGTGGACGTCTTGATCGCGATCGCCTNGAGTCGATGGCAGATCAGGTCGGNCGGGATCGGCTTGTTCTTGACCTTAGTTGCCGNGAGGAAAGCGGTAACTATGTTGCTATGACGNATCGATGGCAGACGCGNACCGATGTCACGATCGATGCGCATACGCTTGGTGAGTTGTCCCAATACTGTAGNGAATTCCTGATCCACGCCATCGACAAAGAGGGCCAAANCNCGGGCATCGATGGGCGATTATTGGCGTTATTAACCGACATTGNCCCCAGTCAGGTTACGTANGCTGGCGGGATTTCGAGCCTCATGGANCTGGACACNATTTTGAAAGTGGGNAAGGGTCGCGTTGATTTTACCGTTGGTAGNGCGCTTGACCTGTTCGGNGGCTCGGGNCTTTTGTATCGGGATCTNGTNCGNGATTGGTCCGCGGCNTGAAACAGACCTGTGTCTCAGTCCGGAAGNCCTAGCACGCGTTTGGCGATAATNTTCAGTTGGATCTCCTTNGTCCCACCGGCGATGGTCANGGCTTTCTGACGTAGCCANGCNTTGNCGATTTCNGANGTCTCGATCGATGATCCAGTTGTTCCCCAATCAAGTCCNTGGGTGCCGGAAGCGTNTAGNANCAGTTCNTCCCCTTCTTGGGTATGNAGTGCCCCGGTGAGTTTTACCGCAGAAGAAGCGAAGCCGGGCGCNTGGGCACGNGTTTCNTCGATCACACGTTGCTGGGTAAGTCGTTGTGCGAGNTCGTTTTGTTGGTATCGAATCAGCCGNGCGCGTATTCCCGGATCAGCAATACGACTNNCGACAACTTTCGCGTGANGCCGAATCTGTTCGGGCATTGTGCTGGCCTGAGANCGCCCACCNTGTGAGCCGGACGTGTTGATACCGGCGTGGGTAGANCGTTCAAATTGCAGTAAACGTTTTCCCACAGTCCAACCGTTATTAACGCCGCCAACAACGTCGCTAGCATGGGCGATCGCGTCTTCAAACAGCGTTTCGTTGAACGGTGAAGCGCCCGATATTAACCGTATGGGNCGCACCTGCACCCCTTCTTGTTGCATGTCGACGAGAATTAAACTGATCCCTTGGTGTTTCGGCTCGTCGGGGGCCGTTCGCGCCAACACAAAAATATAGTCGGCTTGCATGGCGTCCGATGTCCAAATCTTGCGGCCGTTAATCACATAGCGATCTCCATGTCGCGCAGCACGCATTGAAAGACTTGCAAGATCCGAACCCGCACCGGGCTCTGAATAGCCCATTGCCCATCCGCCTTCGCCCCTCGCAATGCCCGGGAGCCAGCGTTCTCTCTGATCGTCGTTACCTAGTTCCAGTATTGTCGGGCCTATGTAGTTGACCCCACGGCCTGTGAGGGGCGGTCGTGCATTGATCCGTTTCAATTCGTCGATAAGAATTTTGTATTGGTCTGGCGAAAGCTCGGCACCGCCGTATTCTTTGGGCCATGATGGGACGGTCCAACCACGACTAGCCATTCGCTCGAGCCACTTTTTGGATGCATCGTCGAGCTCGATTTTGGTGCTGCCCCANGGCACCGGGCCCGCTTCACGGGCACCCGCTGGACAGTTTGCTTCTAACCAATCGCGGGTTTCTTGTTGAAAATCGTCTAGGTTGGCCATCNCAACGCTGGAAACGGTAGGGCCTTAATTTTAACCCTGGAAACCGGGGCGATAGCCAGCCGTCTCTATTGGCATATCATGGAGACAGGAGGGACCCAATCTATGCCATTACAACTACGTTCGACCGTCCGCAAGGAAGGTCACTTAGAGCTATCGCTCGCCGAAGTCGATATGCCGGAACCGGGCGAGGACGATGTCGTCATCCGCGTCGAAGCNTCACCCATCAANCCGTCGGATCTCGGCCTACTGTTCGGTATGGCCGACATGGAAACCGCGACACTGTCNGGTGCGGGATCCGGTGCCGTCTTAACGGCAAGTATTCAGGAAGCCATGATGCGCCAGGTGGCCGCGCGAATAGATCAATCGCTGCCCGCGGGCAACGAAGGAGCGGGCGTGGTGGTGAGCGCGGGTTCTTCGGAACGGGCTCAATCCCTGATGGGCAAAACGGTTGCAACGCTTGGTGGGGCCATGTACGCCCAGTATCGGATGACCCGTGCCGATCAATGCTTGCTGTTGCCAGACGGAACGACTGCNGTGGAGGGNGCGTCATGTTTCGTCAATCCACTGACTGTTTTGGGCATGGTCGGTACGATGCGTCTCGAGGGACATACCGCATTGGCGCATACGGCGGCGGCCTCCAATCTCGGACAGATGCTCGTCAAACTTTGCGTAAACGAAGATGTTCCGTTGGTTAACGTGGTTCGAAAACAGGAGCACGTTGAGTTGTTGAAGTCGTTGGGAGCTACCCACGTTTGCAACAGCGGTGAGCCGNATTTTATGGAGACNTTGATCGACGCATTAGCNGATACCGGCGCGACGCTAGGCTTTGACGCCACNGGAGGNGGNCCGTTACCGGGTCAATTGCTGACGGCGATGGAGGTTGCGGCGAATCGCGACGCTGGCGAGTTCAATCGTTACGGATCGACGACGCACAAACAGGTGTATATCTACGGAGGCCTTGATCGAAATCCAACGNTATTGAATCGAAGTTTCGGNATGGCCTGGGGTTTGGGGGGATGGTTNTTACCCTATTTCTTGCANCNAGTTGGGGCCGAAGAANCGGAGGNGTTACGGCAGCGGGTGGCGTCTGAAATAACCACCACGTTTGCTAGTTCGTACACGGAAATTGTGTCCCTAGAGGAGGCATTATCACCAGAGGCGNTCGCTCGGTATGGGATGCAAGCCACGGGTGAGAAATTCTTGATCAATCCCAACAAAGACCTNGACGGATAGCGGTCTTGTCGAGAAGNCAGGCGAATTCGTAACAGGAGTCCTCAATGAAAATCGCGTTACCCCATAGTCCATACAATCGCATCGATATATTTGAAGCGGCAGGCTTCGAGGTCGTTGAAGGCTCGACACGCAGTACCGAAGAAATGATTGATTTGTTGGGCGATGCCGATGGGGCACAAGTCGGTACGCTGCCGCTGACGTCGCGCGAGGTCCTTGAAGCGTGTCCAAAACTCAAGGTCGTAAGTCGNATGGGGGTTGGTGTGGATTCTATAGATCTTGAGGCAGCGACCGAACTTGGTGTCCTCGCGTGTAACGTTCCCGGCGTGAATACCACTGAAGTGGCAGATCACGCGGTGGCTATGCTCCTCGGGCTCACGCGTCGGCTCGTTGATGCCACGAACACGACCCGTGCAGGTCAATGGAGCGAAAATCGAAGACTCACGGGCGAATACCAGCGCTCGGTTCGAAGAATCGCTGGCCATACCATCGGCATCATTGGTTTCGGCAATATTGGTAGGGCTTTTGCGACCCGCATTCGTGGCTTTGGCCCGGCCTCAATNACTGCGTATGACCCGTATGTGCCCCAATCCACGGCGGATCTATACGGCGTACGAATGGTCGATTTCGGTGAGTTGTTGAGTTCGGCTGATTTCATCACGATTCACTGCTCGTCNACNGAGGAGACACGGCANATGATTGATTCNAACGCGCTCGGNCGCATGAAATCCACNGCGTTGCTGGTGAATACTTCGAGAGGNCCTGTCGTCAACGGGGCCGCATTGGCGNATGCNCTGAGNGAGGGACAAATCGAAGCCGCAGCGCTTGATGTCACGGAGATCGAGCCGATCGATGCGCAAGATCCGCTCCTTGGTTTGCCAAACATGATGGTGACCCCGCACATCGCCGGNTTTTCTCCGACCTTTCTTGAGGAATGTCCAATCATGCAAGCTGAAAACATCGTTCGGGTGTTGACCGGTCGTCCGCCCCATGGACTTGCGAACCCCGAGGTCATCAAAACAATCGCGGTGATGAGGTCTGTGGATCCGGGACGGTGGGATGGCGTGCCGGAATTCTCCACGGCGTTGGCGGTATGACCATGGGAAAGGTGACGATCATTACCGGCGCTGGCACAGGGATTGGNAAATACACTGCGTTGGCATTGCTTGATGAAGGATATTCNGTCGTATTGGCGGGCCGGCGAGCTGANCTGCTGGACGCCGTTGTCGANGAGTCTGGTGCGGGAGAACGGATCATCGCGGTGCCAACGGACGTNGGTGACCCGCAAGCGGTTGAGCACCTTTTCGAGACGACTCGTACGACGTTCGGTCGGTTGGACTTGTTGTTCAACAATGCCGGTTCGGGAGCACCAGCCATTCCGTTGGAGGAGCTCACNCTGGATCAATGGNAGCGAGTTGTTAGGGTTAATTTGACAGGCACCTTTCTGTGCACACAAGCNGCTTTCCGAATCATGAAGGCCCANGACCCNAAGGGTGGTCGCATTATCAACAACGGCTCGATTTCGGCGCATGTACCTCGGCCTAACTCAGCCCCCTATACGTCAACGAAACATGCGATCACTGGGTTAACAAAATCGACGGCATTGGACGGCCGCAGCCATGACATCGTCTGNAGCCAGATTGATATTGGCAATGCCCTCACGGACATGACTGCCCGGATGGGTAAAGGCGTGACGCAAGCTGATGGAACGGTGAAACCGGAACCGACGATGGACGTCGATAGTGTCGTGCGNGCCGTTGTTTACATGGATAGCTTGCCGTTGGACGCAAGCGTGCAGTCGATTACTGTTCTTGCTTCCAAAATGCCATTCGTGGGCCGCGGTTAGCGCAGTTAACCATTTTTCATTAGACGTTGTTTCTGACGTTGCCAGTCGCGTTCTTTTTCCGTCGATCGTTTGTCGTGCTGTTTCTTGCCTTTCCCGAGCGCGACCTCGCATTTAACGTGCGGCCCTTTCCAGTAGAGGGCTGTTGCGATGCAGGTACTTCCCTTCGCCTGGGTCGCTCGAAAAATTTCNGCGATTTCTTTCGCGTTTAGNAGCAGTTTCCGTGTCCTCTGCGGATCGGTGGTTATGTGCGTTGATGCACTAGAGAGCGGACTGATCTGCGATCCCAGCAACCAGGCTTCACCGTCACGAACCAAGACATAGCTATCGGAAAGCTGCGCCTGATTGGCACGTATACTCTTTACCTCCCAGCCTTCGAGCACCATGCCGGCTTCAAAAGTTTTTTCTAGGTGGTAATCAAATTTAGCCCGCCGATTGAGGGCNATGGTGTTCGATCCNCCTCCTTTTTCGTGTTTGGCCATGACCAGATTATAGGCGAGGTCGTGGGCGGCAATGAAATAGCCGAATGGATTGGTAACTGGCAACGAATCATTGAGCGGGACAGAATGTACCTTGTCCGTTGACAAAGAGATGTGCATGTGACGCCAGACGAATCCAAACATGGCATGTGGTCCAGCCGTTGGTTGTTTGTGCTGGCGGCCGCAGGATCCGCAGTTGGGCTGGGCAATATTTGGAAGTTTCCGTACATCGCCGGTGAAAACGGTGGCGGCGTCTTTGTGGTCGCCTACCTTTTCTGCGTTGCTCTTGTGGGTGTTCCGGTCATGATGGCTGAGGTGCTCATGGGTAGGCAGGGTCGCCAAAGTCCTATCAACTCCATGCGAGCGTTGGTGCAACAGAGCGATGGTTCGAAAGCCTGGTCGCTCATCGGTTGGGCCGGGGTCGCGGCCGGTTTCCTCATCCTGTCGTTCTATTCTGTAATTGCTGGATGGGGTCTTTACTACATCGGGCAACTCGCCAGCGGCAGTTTCACTGGAGTGGATGGGACGACGGCCACGCAAGCGTTAGCAGCATTACATAGCAATCCTATTCTCATGGCCGTATTCCACACGGTCTTCATGGGTCTCACGGTCTTCATTGTTGCACGAGGAGTCGTAAGTGGGCTCGAGCGTGCGATTCGTTGGCTGATGCCACTGTTGTTCATTTTGTTGATCGTGTTGCTAGGTTATGGCGTCGCGTCGGGCGGGTTTGCCCAAGGATTTGATTTTATGTTTGGGTTGAGGTGGGAGGCGTTATCCGTGGACGGTTTGTTGGTGGCCCTCGGTCACGCCTTTTTCACTTTGAGTATTGGAATGGGTGCGATCATGGCGTACGGGGCTTACGTTCCAAGCTCGGTTTCAATAACTCGAACCGTGATCACCATCGCAGCCCTAGACACCGTGGTGGCTTTGATAGCGGGCCTCGCTATTTTTTCGATTGTCTTTGCCAACGGACTGGAACCGGGGAGTGGACCCGGACTCATGTTTGTTACGGTCCCGCTTGCGTTCGGACAGATGCCTCTGGGTGCGCTGTTCGGGGGCATTTTCTTTATCTTGGTAAGCTTCGCAGCGATTACCTCGGCCATCTCATTGACTGAACCGGCCATCGCGTTTCTTGTCGAGGAATACAACGTGGAACGGTCCCGGGTTGCGGTAAGCCTTGGAGCTGCGTGTTGGTTATTGGGCTTGGCATCGGTCTTTTCATTTAATGTCTGGTCAGACGTCTACGTGGTCGGAGAAAAAACGGTGTTCGATTCGATCGACTACCTCACTGCGAACATCATGTTACCGCTCGGCGGTTTGTTTATTGCACTTTTTGCCGGCTACGTTCTACCCAAAGCCACCGTCATGTCGCAGTTGGGTATTACCTCGAAATCCGCCGTGGCGACATGGATGGCCTCGTCGAGAGTAATAGCCCCGCTAGGGGTTCTAATTGTATTTCTCTATACGATCTGGCCTACCGATTAATCGGGCCCCCGCCAGTTGAGGACGTTTGAACGCAGTGTGTTACTGCCGTACAGCGCAAAAGCGTTGCAGGCGCTCGTTAACGATGTTGATCGCTACCGTGAGTTTGTCCCGGGGTGCAAAAGTTCCAACGTTATTGAAAAGGGAGACGATTTCGTGGTCGCTCGCCTCGAACTTTCGGGAAGAGGAGTTACCGAAAGTTTAGTGACCCGTAATGATCAGAGTGAGAACGGAATCATTGTCCTTTCTTTGGTGAGTGGGCCCTTCGAAAGTTTCAATGGGCAGTGGAGCTTTACAGACCTTGGCGTCGGTTGCCGCGTCGGCCTAGAAGTATCGTTTCGATTAAAAAGTCTAATGATTGATAGCTTGCTAGGGCCATTCTTCGGGAAGATTATTGACGGATTGGTGGATTCTTTTTCCAAGCGTGCCCGTGACGTTCTAACGGACGAAGACTCGAATTAGATCAGGGCCGCGTCCTCGAAAAAATCATCGGAACGATAGGATCACTGGGTTACTTGCAGTAAATGTTCACCGACACCAAGAATGAAGCTCATTCGGTGCCGGTCGTGCTTTCGCCAGACTTTGCTGTGGAGGGCGCCATGTCGCCGCTGAAGTGGGTCAAGACGTCGTTTTCAAAAAATAGTGACATGCGCGTGGATTCGTTGAATTGACCCGGCACTTCAATAGTAAAGACATAGTCCCAACGATCGGGATCGAAGGTATTAATCATCACCGGTCGCCCCATAATGTAGGCTACCTGGGCGCGGGTCATACCCGGTTTCAGTTTGTCGATCATCGGCTGGTTGAGGATGTTGCCCTGCTGGACAGCGACCTTGTGCACGCGTGGCATCGAGATCGAGCAACCGACAATCGCGCAAACGAACACGAGCCAAGAAAAGCGTTTCAGGAACATATCCACGGACTGTTTCGACGAATTAGCGCGAACGTTAATGCATCAAAGGACAAGGTTAAAGACCGAATCGACTTAGTTTAGTTCGGGTAGATTGACAAGCCGGACCGATTAGTTGTGCGCGTCGGCAAGCAACGTTCTCGCAAAATCTTTTGTCTCGTCGGTAATTTTTCGACCACCCAACATGCGGGCGAGCTCGTCGACGCGCCCGGCGTCCGAAAGCATTTCAATGGAAGTGTCCTGATGCTTTGATTTTTCGACCTTCATATGGGCATTGGCTAGGGCTGCCACTTGGGGAGCGTGAGTTACACAAACGACCTGGGTATGTGATGCGAGTTTTTGCAGCATCCTGCCTACGACGTCGGCGGTCGTACCGCCAACGCCAATGTCGGCTTCATCAAGGATCAAGCATGGCAGTTGGGAACGCTGGGCCGCCACCACCTGTATCGCTAAACTGATCCGGGCGAGTTCGCCCCCGGAGGCGATGTCGCGGAGCCGGCCGGGTGGGTTTGGGTGATTGGTGGCCACCAAATACTCGACGGTTTCGAGTCCGGCATCGGATTCCGCGTCGACAAAGTCAAGGGTAAGGCGGACCCCGGGCAGGTTGAGTGTATCGAGGGTACCGCAAACGTCCCGTTGGAACGGGACGGCGTGTTTCCTTCGGGCCGAGGAAAGTATCGAGGCGTGTTTCTGAAACATTTTTTCGTGCTCGGCCACGTCCTGCGAGAGTGTATTTAAGCGCTGCTGATTGACAGATATCGCGCCGAGTTCGGNCTCCAATTCTTTTTGACGAGTCTCCAATTCGTTTGCTTTAACACGGTGTTTGCGCGACACNTCATGGATAGCCGNGAGACGCTGTTCTAGATCGGCGAGCCCTTGCTCGTCGATCNCTAGCGTTTCCGAATATACGCGCAATTCGTTTTGNGCTTCGAGCAGCTGGATTTCCGATGAATTAAGGAGTTCGCGGGCAGTTACTAGGGCGNTNTGGNCATCGTNAATTTCGTGTANATCGCGGNTCCANTGACCGGTTTCNGGNAACAGNCGCTCGNGGATGGATTCGTCGATTTTGGAGATCCGTAATCTAATATCTTTGGCCTGNACNAGACGCTTGTAGGANGCATCNAGCTGCTCNACNTCNCCTTNGCNGAGTCCGAGAGATTTGAGTTCCCCGATTTGGTATTGAAGTAAATCCGAACGNNCCGTNGTTGCTTGGGTGNTTAGCTGAAGNGTTTCCAGTTCCNNCTTAGCGGTNTGCCAAAGTGAAAAGGCGTTGCTGACGGTTTCTCGAATCGTATNGTTGACNCCGTAATCGTCAAGCCAGGCCAGCTGTGTGNGCCGATCAAGNAAGCGCTGGTGCTGATGCTGACCGTGTATTTCAATTAATGGAGAACANAATTCCGCAAGGACACTCAGATTNACGGGTGAGGTGTTGATGTACGCTTGGGANCGNCCATCCCCTCGNACCACCCTCCGAACGAGGCAANGNTGGGGCGCATTGGCATCGAGGAGATCGAGTTGNGCTAGATACGACTGCGCGATCTCATTATCTNCGATGGAAAATTCNGCACTGACNTCGCAGCGTTCAGCACCNGNGCGNATGANNCGCTTTGTCGNCCGCGCTCCTAAGACCAAACCGAGGGCTCCNANTAGGATCGATTTGCCCGCGCCNGACTCGCCCGTTAACACCGTCATGCCNGAATCGAAGNTGATCTCTAGNTTTTCGACTANGACAAAGTTNTGGATGTTGAGTTGCGTCAGCACGTCGCAATCAGCNGTTTCTACTGTGCTAGAGTAGCCGACGTNCNCTTGGATTTACATTAATCTTCGGTAGTCATGACACGTGCAGAAAAACACCAACGATTGAACGATGGAATCCGGGGCACGTTCGCGATTGCGGANCGCGAGCANCACCTNTTTAAACTTCTNGTAGAAGAATATCTGGAGCAAGGCACGCCGGTTGGNTCAAAGACGTTGTCGGAAACGACNGCGATCGCGGTCAGTCCNGCAACNGTACGCAANATCATGTCGGACCTTGAAATGCGCGGACTGGTCCGNTCTCCACACACTTCTGCTGGAAAGGTGCCGACGCACCGAGGGCTTCGNNTGTTTGTCGATAGCCTGATNTCGGTACAGCCACTCGAAGCGGCATCGGTGCAGTACCTACGAGAANGACTCCANACCCGNATGTCTCCAAACGAACTTGTGGAATCGGCNTCNAATATCCTTTCCCAAGTTTCGCNCCTCGCCGGCTTNGTCACGATGCCGCGTCCCGANCAGGTCGAACTTAGGCAAGTCGAGTTTCTGCCGCTCTCNGGNAANANNGTNTTGGCGATCTTGGTGGTAAANGAGCGGGAAGTGCAGAACCGCGTGGTAGATACTGANCGCGAGTATTCGGATGTNGAATTGACTCAGGCCGCGAACTTTATNAATCGTCAGTTTGGTGGCCGTTCGCTGATGTCCATACGTAANGGCGTTCTTGAAAGNATGAGCGATGATAAGCAGNGNNTGGATGAACTCATGCAGACGGCGCTCGATATGGCATCGAAAACNTTCGTACGAGAGGACGAACACGATTACGTGGTATCCGGTGAACGCAANTTGATGNGTTTTCTCAGTTCTTCAGAGGAAGTTCAGGGCTTNCTCGATGCNTTCAAAGAGAAGAACGCGATCGTACATTTGCTGGATCGTTGTTTGGAGACAGATGGTGTACAGCTNTTCATCGGAGAGGAGTCTGGNTATCGGCCACTCGATGAATACAGTCTTATAACGGCGCCGTANGAGGTGAACGGCGAGATTGCNGGNGTGCTTGGCGTGATCGGNCCCACCCGNATGTCCTATCANAAGGTGATTCCNTTGGTNGACNTGACCGCTCGTCTTTTAGGCTCTGCANTGGATTACGGAAGGCATTGATTTTTCGGTCAGTCGACCGCATATGACGNTTTCGATAACGGTGAAAAGACGGGTATGGCAGAAGAAAAAGACTCGGNCGTANNGNCCGGNNANGANTCTCCNGTTTNNCNATCNGACGAAAACGCTTCGGNNTCTNCGGTAGATCCCAACNCNTCGTCCGACGAGGTNAANNCTNGTGNACTCGACGACGAAGCTGNCGNNGATGAATCNGCAGAGACTTCGCCGGAGATNGCGCTNGAGGAGGTTCGGGNACAGTTGGCCGATGCAGAAGATCGAGCCTTAAGAGCNGTGGCGGAGGCCGACAANATCCGGAAACGTGCCGACAAGGCAGTTGAGAACGCNCATAAATATGCACTCGAGAGTTTGACCGANAAGCTTTTACCCGTGCTCGATAGCTTTGAAAAAGCGGTGGAGANGGNTGCGGATGATGGNCAAGAAANTGACGGGTCAGTTCANGCCACGCTAGAAGGTGTTGAACTTTCATNCAGGCTTTTTANCGATGTNCTGCAGAAAGNTGGGATNAAGTCGATTGANCCGACTGGCGAACCGTTTGATCCCGAGTATCACGAAGCGATGAGCATGCTCGAAAACCCAGACGCAGANCCCGGATCCGTCCTGGAAGTCNTTCAAAAGGGTTACANACTCAATGACCGGCTTGTTCGTCCGGCCCGNGTNNTGGTGGCGAAAGANATGTCGGAGCCAAAAAAGNCACCNTGAGCCCTTGAAACNTNGGGAATTGGACCAATATNTCAGGTTNNTAGNAAGCGTGAGCGTNATGCTGAGAAAGCGNCGCCNGNAATAGGTTAAACATGGCAAAAATTATAGGAATTGACCTCGGGACGACAAATTCGTGCGTAGCCGTTGTAGATGGCACTGACGCTCGAGTGATCGAGAATGCCGAAGGGGACCGGACCACGCCGTCTATTGTGGCGTATTCGGATAAGGGAGAAGTGCTCGTTGGACAAAGTGCGAAACGACAGGCCGTGACCAACCCCGACCACACGTTGTTTGCTGTTAAACGGTTGATCGGACGCAAGTTCGATGACGAAGTGGTGCAGCGGGANATCAAGATGGTCCCCTATCAAATTGTCAAAGCAAGCAATGGCGATGCGTGGGTGCAAGCGAAAGACGAACAAATTGCGCCGCCGCAAGTGTCCGCAGAAGTTCTCAAGAAAATGAAAAAGACTGCCGAAGAATTTCTGGGTGATTCGGTCACTGAAGCGGTGATCACCGTGCCGGCATACTTCAATGATTCACAACGACAGGCTACCAAAGACGCCGGCAGGATTGCCGGGCTTGAAGTTCGCCGAATCATAAATGAACCAACTGCGGCTGCNCTCGCGTATGGGATGGATAAGCAGCGTGGGGATTCGAAGATTGCNGTNTACGATCTTGGNGGCGGGACGTTTGATGTTTCGGTGATAGAGATTGCCGAAATTGACGGTGAACATCAGTTTGAAGTGCTTTCAACGAACGGCGACACGTTCTTGGGAGGCGAAGATTTCGACCTTACGTTGATCGACTACCTGGCCGATGAATTTAAAGTACAAAATGGGATAGACCTGCATAGTGATCCGTTAGCTTTACAACGACTAAAAGAAGCNGCGGAGAAGGCCAAGATCGAACTTTCGACCAGTCAGGAAACTGAGGTCAACCTGCCGTACATAACGGCGGACAACACCGGTCCGAAACACCTCGTGGTTAAAGTCACAAGGGCCAAATTGGAATCGTTGGTCGAAAATCTAGTCGAGAGAACCATCGGACCGTGCCGCACGGCGATTGACGATGCGGGTTTGAAGGTTGGGGATATTGATGAAGTTATCTTGGTCGGCGGACAGACCCGCATGCCATTGGTTCAAGAGAAAGTCAGTGGATATTTTGGGAGAGAGCCGAGAAAGGACGTAAACCCGGATGAGGCCGTTGCCGTGGGAGCGGCAATCCAAGGAGCCGTGCTATCCGGCGACGTTAAAGACGTACTGCTACTTGATGTAACGCCGTTATCGTTGGGTATCGAAACGCTGGGAGGAGTCATGAGCACGCTCATCGACAAAAACACCACCATTCCCGCGAAGAAGCAGCAGGTCTTCTCGACCGCAGATGACAATCAANCTGCGGTGACGATCCACGTATTACAAGGGGAAAGGAAACAAGTTGCCCAGAATAAGTCCCTGGGTAGATTCGACCTTTCGGACATTCCGCCCGCCCCTCGCGGCATACCGCAGATTGAAGTCAGCTTCGATATAGATGCCAACGGCATACTAAACGTATCGGCCAAAGATACGGCAACGAGCAAAGAGCAATCGATCGTCATCAAGGCGTCGGGGGGCCTTTCCGATGACGAGATTGATGACATGGTAAGGGACGCCGAAGCGCATACGGAAGAGGACGCGAAATTCGAGGAATTGGTCAATTTGCGAAATCAGGCCAACGGGCTTTCACATGCGGCTCGCAAGATGCTCACCGATGCCGCGGATCAGGTAACGGACGAAGAGAAAGAAGCCATTGAATCTGCGGCGACATCATTGGACGAAGCCAGTAAGACCGATGATAAAGAGCGGATCGAAGCGGCGATACAAGTGTTGTCCGAAGCTACGAGTGGTCTAGCGCAAAAGATGTATGCGAATGAAACGGCAGCCGGGGCAACGGCAGGTGACGGCGATGGCGCAGGTTCGTCGGAAGCAGACGATGTTGTCGATGCCGAGTACGAAGAAGTTAAGGACGACGAAAAGTAATTGAAAGGGTAGTCTTCAGCCTTCGGGGGTCGCTGGTCCCAGCTGGACGCGGTCAAGGGAATCATGGCTAAACGCGATTACTACGAAGTGCTCGGGGTAGACCGAGGCTCGGGCGATAGCGATATCAAGAAAGCGTATCGTCGTCTCGCAATGAAATATCATCCCGATCGAAATCCAGATGCTGCGGATGCCGATGTTCGTTTCAAGGAGGCGTCGGAAGCGTACGGGGTCCTTTCTGACTCTGAACAACGTCAAGCCTATGATCAGTTTGGTCATGCCGGCGTCGAAGGACGCAATGGCGGTATGGGGGGTGGATTTGACGGGAATTTTGGCGATATTTTTGGCGATGTCTTCGGCGATATTTTTGGTGGGGCTCAAGGTAGGCGGGGCAGAACGGCTGCGCAAAGTGGTGCTGACTTACGCTATGTCCTAGACCTCGATCTAGAACAAGCGGTGGCCGGTGATTCGGTGGAAATCCGAGTGTCGGTGATGTCCGCGTGTGGCGACTGTGGAGGTTCCGGTGCGGCCCCGGGTTCGACGCCGAGTACTTGCCCCGAATGTTCGGGCGCGGGTCAAGTGAGGATTGCTCGTGGTTTTTTCGCCGTCCAGCAGACGTGTCCAAGGTGCGGTGGTGTCGGCAAAGTGATTGCCGATCCTTGCCGGGTGTGTAGAGGCGGTGGTCGCGTGGAACAGCAGAAGACTCTCCGCGTTGAAGTGCCTCCGGGCGTCGACAATGATGATCGAATTCGACTCTCCGGCGAAGGCGAGGCAGGTCCAAACGGTGGACCTGCTGGTGATTTATATGTCCAGATAAATGTTAGGGATCACGCCATATTCGAACGTGAGGGCAGTCATTTGCATTGCCAAGTCCCTATCTCGTTTACCCAAGCGGCCTTAGGAGGCGAGTTAGAGGTTCCGACGCTGGACGGAAAAGTGAAGCTTCGGGTTCCTGCGGAAACCCAGACCGGTAAACTGTTTCGATTGCGTGGGAAGGGCGTGCATCCCGTTCGTGGTGGCGCGATTGGAGATTTACTGTGCCGGGTGGTCGTTGAAACACCCGTGCGTTTATCCGAACAACAGGTGACGTTATTGAAAGAGCTTCACCAAAGCCTTGCTACCGATGGGGGCGAGCATTCGCCGAAGGAGACGTCCTGGTTTCGGGCGGTGCGCGATTTTGTCGAGCGGTTGACGGGTACCTGAGGATGGCTATTGATGTCGCAATTAACGGTGCCGCCGGGCGCATGGGTCGGATGTTGACGCAAGCCATCGACGACGAAAAAGATCTATCGCTAGTGGTGGCACTTGAACGTTCGGATTGCGAATTTTTAGGGCAAGACGCAGGCTTGGTTGCCGGAGTTGGCGAAATCGGTGTTCCAGTTGCAGCGAATACCGATGGATCGACTTTTGACGTGCTTGTCGATTTTAGTATTCCCGCAGCAACGCTTGAGATTCTTGACAGGGGTGTCGCGGATAGTTTCGGGATGGTTATTGGGACGACTGGGTTCGATGCTTCCGGACTGCACGACATCGAAGTTGCCGCCGGGTCGATACCGATTGTGATGGCGCCCAATATGAGTGTTGGAGTCAACGTAGTGTTTCGTTTGATCGAAACTGCAGCAGAGATTCTGGGTGATTCCGTCGATATTGAAATATACGAAATGCACCATCGCCATAAGATTGACGCGCCGTCGGGAACCGCCGTTCGGATGGGCGAAATTGTTGCGACGACTCTCGGGCGCGATCTAGAAAAGGACGCGATATACGGACGGGTTGGCGACACCGGTGAGCGCGCGCAACCAACTATTGGATTTCATTCTGCCCGTGGCGGAGATGTTGTCGGAGAACATACGGTGACCTTTTCAGGAACGGGCGAGCGCATCGAGATTACGCACCGAGCACAAAGTCGGTCGAACTTCGCGGCAGGCGCTATTCGGGCCGTTCGATTTGTTGCCAACAAGATCGCGATGAAAGAAAGGGGTCTTTTTGGCATGGAGAACGTGCTCGGACTCTGAACCATTTTTTGTGGTGAAAGCACTATGATCCGCGCAATTATTCCCATTTGCCGCTAGAATCCTGGCGCTCGATTTCGGGTCGGGCGATACGAAGCTATGGCGGGAGGGCGGAAGTCTTTCCCGCCTTTTTATAGGAAGCAAGTGAAGCCCGCCATACTGGTACTTGAAGACGGTAGCGTTTTTCGCGGGCGCTCCATTGGTATTCCTGGCACGGCAACTGGAGAAGTCGTTTTCAACACGGCGATGACCGGTTACCAAGAAATTCTTACCGACCCGTCGTATGCCCGCCAAATTATTACCCTCACGTATCCCCATATCGGAAATACCGGAACGAATGAGGAGGACATGGAGTCCGACCGCGTATGGGCGGACGGCTTGGTGATACGCGATCTCCCGGTCGAGGTAAGTAGTTGGCGGGCCAATCAATCGCTTACTGATTTTCTGCGAGATAAAGAAGTCGTTGCTATCGACGGGATCGATACGCGAAGACTAACTCGAATTCTTCGGCGGAAAGGTTCTTTAGCCGGTTGTTTAATGGCTGGCGAAGAAGTCTCTGAGGATGAAGCTCTTGCTCAGGCGAACGCATTTCCGGGTTTAGCTGGGATGGACTTAGCGAAGGTGGTGAGTCGCCAGGACGTCGTGAGTTGGAGGGGCGGCAGTTGGCGTTTAGGCGAGGGTTATGCCGAATCAGGGCCTTTTGTCCATAAGGTCGTAGCCTATGACTTTGGTGTGAAACACGCGATTTCACGCCTTTTGTCCGATCGAGGATGCGACGTGACGCTGGTACCAGCAACGACGTCTGCGGAAGCTGTGATGGCAATGCATCCCGACGGAGTTTTTCTATCCAACGGTCCGGGCGATCCCGACCCTTGCGAGTACGCGATTACTGCGATAAGGAAATTCTTAGAGACAGGACTTCCGTTGTTTGGGATTTGCCTCGGCTGTCAGTTACTGGCTTTGGCGAGCGATGCAAGGACAGTCAAGATGACACATGGCCATCACGGTGCAAATCACCCAGTTCAGGATTTATCGACGGGTCGCGTCATCATCACCAGCCAGAACCACGGTTTTGCCGTAGACGGGGACTCTTTACCGCAAAATCTAGAGGTTACACACGTGTCGCTATTCGACGGCTCTCTCCAAGGATTAGCCAGAACGGACAAACCGGCGTTCGGTTTTCAAGGCCACCCAGAAGCGAGCCCAGGACCGCAGGATTGCGCCTATCTTTTCGATCGATTTGTCCAAATGATGTCTGATTACAAGAACGAGAGTGCTCATGCCTAAGCGCGAGGACATAGAGACCGTGCTTATCATAGGCGCCGGCCCAATCGTCATCGGGCAAGCGTGCGAATTTGATTATTCCGGTGCCCAGGCATGCAAAGCTCTTCGCGGCGAGGGGTATCGGGTCGTGTTAGTCAATTCGAATCCGGCGACGATAATGACGGATCCTACGATGGCAGATGCGACCTACATAGAGCCGGTGGAGTGGAAAACTGTTGCTGAGATCATTGCTCGCGAAAAACCGGAGGCGTTGTTACCTACCATGGGCGGCCAGACCGGACTCAATTGTGCACTTGATCTCGTTCGCGAAGGGGTCCTTGACGCCCACAACGTTGAGCTCATTGGTGCCAGTCACGATGCGATTGACAAAGCCGAAGATAGAGAGCGTTTTGATCGCGCCATGCGGCGGATTGGGCTAGAAACTCCCCGCTCCGCGATCGCACATAGCTTGGAAGAAGCGCTTCAGGTCCAGAGCCGGCTTGGGTTCCCCTGCATCATCAGACCTTCCTTTACTTTGGGTGGGAGTGGCGGCGGTGTTGCATACAACCGCGAGGAATTTATCGAGATATGCGCGGGGGGCTTAGATCTTTCGCCGACCAGTGAGTTATTGATCGATGAGTCACTGTTGGGATGGAAAGAATTTGAGATGGAGGTTGTACGTGATCGTGCCGATAACTGCATCATCGTTTGTTCAATCGAAAATGTTGATCCGATGGGAATCCATACCGGTGATTCGATCACGGTGGCACCTGCACAAACACTGACCGACAAGGAATATCAATTGATGCGTAACGCATCAATCGCTGTGTTACGGGAAATCGGTGTTGATACGGGGGGTTCAAACGTTCAATTCGCACTCGACCCTGATTCAGGACGGATGGTCGTTATTGAAATGAACCCGCGAGTATCGCGATCGTCGGCGCTTGCTTCGAAAGCAACGGGATTTCCGATCGCCAAGGTCGCGGCTAAGTTAGCGGTCGGGTATACCCTGGACGAGCTGATTAACGATATCACCGGAGCAACGCCCGCTTCGTTTGAACCTTCGATCGATTACGTAGTGACTAAGGTGCCGCGTTTTACTTTTGAGAAATTCAGTCAAGCCCAAAATCGACTAACGACCCAGATGAAATCCGTCGGCGAAGTGATGGCGATCGGGCGTACTTTCAAAGAATCTTTCCAGAAAGCGTTGAGAGGCCTCGAGACCGGAGTAATGGGCTTAGATCCGATCCTCTCCCCGACTGACGACGAACGGGCATCGATACTTACTCTCGAATTAAGACAGGCAGGAGCGGAGCGGATTTGGTTTGTCGCGGATGCTTTCCGCGACGGAATGACCATCGGAGAAATTGCGGAAGCCACGGGAATCGACAAGTGGTTTCTGGCCCAGATTGAAGACCTTGTTCGAACGGAGAAGTCGCTTAACGGTCAGGATCTGAGAAATCTTACAGAAGCCCATGTCCGCCTATTGAAGAGAGATGGTTTTTCAGACGTCCGCCTAGCGTCGATATTTAGTTGCTCGGAGGAAGAATTTAGAGAATATCGTAAGGCACTTGGCGTCAGCCCAGTTTTTAAACGAGTTGATACTTGCGCTGCTGAATTCGAGGCTGCGACTGCCTACATGTATTCGACTTACGAAGAAGAGTGTGAGGCGCAACCGACGAAAGAGCGAAAAATCATGGTTTTGGGTGGTGGTCCGAACCGGATCGGTCAGGGCATCGAGTTTGATTATTGCTGTGTCCACGCAGCGATGGCAATGCGTGAAGACGGATACGAAACGATTATGGTGAATTGTAATCCCGAGACCGTTTCGACTGACTACGACACGTCGGACCGTCTCTATTTTGAGCCGGTGACTTTGGAGGACGTACTTGCCATCGTTGAAGTAGAGAAACCTCACGGTGTCATTGTCCAATTTGGAGGTCAGACCCCGCTAAAGTTAGTTGATCAGCTCGAGGCCGCGGGCGTGCCAATTCTCGGGACGAGCGCGGATGCGATAGATCGAGCTGAAGATCGGGAACGATTTCAGGTGATGATCGATAAAGTTGCCTTGAGACAACCGTTGAACCGTACCGTCATTGATCCAGATAGCGCCACGCGCGCCGCAAATGAAATCGGCTTTCCGATTGTTGTTCGACCGTCGTACGTCTTAGGTGGCCGTGCTATGGAGATCGTATACGGTCAGCAAGATCTCCAACGATATATGGAATCTGCGTTTCAAGTATCTAATGCATCACCCGTGTTACTTGATCGATTCTTGGATCAAGCCGTAGAGATCGACGTCGACGCCGTATGTGATGGGAAACGAGTCGTGATTGGTGCCATCATGCAACATATCGAACAAGCGGGCGTGCACTCCGGCGATTCGGCTTGCTCACTACCCCCATATCGTCTCGATTCCGGTATTCAACGCGAAATACGAGATCAGGTTGAATCACTGGCACTAGAACTGGGCGTTGTTGGTTTAATGAACGTTCAAATGGCGGTTCAAGATGAAAAGGTCTACGTACTAGAAGTCAACCCAAGGGCATCACGTACTGTGCCATTTGTTTCGAAATCGATTGGGGTCTCGCTCGCCAAAATCGCGGCTCGTTGTATGGTTGGCGAAAGCCTGGACGCGCAAGGATTTACAGAAGAAATTGTCCCTGTCCACTACTCCGTTAAGGAGTCTGTATTCCCGTTTGTCAAATTCCCTGGGGTCGACCCGATCCTCGGACCAGAAATGAAATCGACTGGAGAAGTCATGGGGATTGGTGATTCGTTCGGCGAGGCTTTCGCTAAGGCTACGTTAGCTGCGGGAGAATTTTTGCCTAAGGGCGGGTTAGCTTTCATAAGCGTTAAGAAATCAGATCGGCCGTATGTAGCTGAGGTCGCTAGGCAATTAACGGCTTTGGGATTTGAGATTGTTGCTACAAGAGGAACTGCAAAAACTCTGAGGGATTCTGGCGTAAGTACTGCAGTAGTCAACAAAGTTACGGAAGGTCGACCGGACGTAACAGACCTTATAAAGAATGACCCACCAACATTGATTGTTAATACGACGGAAGGCCGCCAGGCGATTCTTGACTCGGCGGTTATTAGGCGTCTCGCGCTACGTCATAAAGTGTGCTACACCACGACTCTTGCGGGCGGCGAAGCTTTCTGTATTGCGATGCGACATGGGAACAGTAATCGGGTTCGAAGCCTTCAGGAAATACAGCGAGGATCGCAAGCGTGACGACGCCCATGACCGTGGAGGGTGCTGCGAAACTGAGAGCAGAATTGACGCATCTCAAAAGCGTTGTGCGGCCGTCTGTGACTCGCTCCATTGCCGAGGCTCGAGAGCATGGCGATTTGCGTGAGAATGCTGAATATCACGCAGCTAAAGAGCAGCAGGGATTTACGGAAGGGCGAATACAAGAGATTGAAGCCAAGCTCAGTGATGCTCAAGTTATCGACATAACAAAGATCAGCTCAAGCGGAAAAGTTTTATTTGGCTGTACCGTGACGTTGGTAGAACAAGGTAGTCATGAGGAAGTGAGATACAAAATCGTCGGAGAAGATGAAGCTGACATTAAAGAAGATAAGATCTCGGTGTTATCTCCGATGGCGAGGGCGATGGTGGGTAAAAGTCTCGGCGATACCGTGGTCGTAAAATCACCCGATGGTGAGCGCGAATACGAAGTCGATACGGTTGAACATCTTTGAAGCCAGGTTGTGTGTAGTTAATGCCCAAAACGCGTGATGTTTGATAGAGCGGGGCAAGTTTGCTCGTTAGCGCGATACACCACAAAGACCTTCCCTATTTGTTGAACCAACTTTGCGCGTAGCAGTTGTGCGACCTCGTTGGCGAGTTCGGATCGAAATTTTCTATCTCCAACGTTCAACCTTATTTTGATCAATTCATGATCTGAGATGGCGCGTTTCAATTCGGCAATGACGCTTGTTGATAATCCTGCGTTACCAATGGTTACGATTGGATCGAGATGATGTGCAATAGCCTTTAGTACTTTTGTATCCATGACCTGCATATGTTGGTGAAAATTACGTGTCGAAGTCGCAGGGACGAACCGACGTGGATTTTATCCGCCCAGGAATAATCTACCACTTGTAAAGTCTCATTCTGCCCAAATATTGCTTAATAGCCGGAGCTACTTACCTGGTGTAGTCTATTGGGCCCGGAAAGTGGCGTCCTGGTACCGCGTGCTAGGAGGATAAGTCTTTGAACGATATGGGAAAAAATCTCCTGCTTTGGCTAATTATCGCCGCTGTCCTACTGACCGTATTTAATAATTTTAGCGGGGTGAGTGAGCCACAGGAAATCAGCTACTCCGACTTTATCGAACAGGTAAACCGTAACGAGATTCGCCAGGTCGAATTCGATGGTCACCATGAATACCTAACCGTGCTTCGGAAGGATACTTCTCGTTTTAAGGTCATTATTCCAGCGCCGGACCCGAGACTATTAGACGATTTGATGGAACACGACGTCGAGATCGTGGGCAAAGAAGCCGAAACCGAAGGATTTTGGGCTCAGCTACTGATCGCAAGCTTTCCTATCCTGATCATTATCGCTGTCTTCATGCTTTTTATGAGGCAAATGCAGGGTGGAGTTGGGGGCCGAGGCGGTCCCATGGCGTTTGGCAAAAGTAAAGCCCGCTTGCTGTCTGAAGATCAGATCAAGACTACCTTTGCTGATGTTGCAGGCGTGGACGAAGCTAAGGAAGAAGTCCAGGAGCTCGTTGAGTTTCTCATGGACCCCAGTAAGTTTCAGCGGTTGGGTGGTCGTATTCCTCGCGGCACGCTCATGGTTGGCGCGCCGGGAACGGGAAAGACCCTACTTGCTAAGGCAATAGCCGGCGAAGCAAAAGTTCCCTTTTTTACGATATCCGGCTCGGACTTTGTCGAGATGTTTGTCGGTGTCGGTGCCTCTCGCGTACGCGATATGTTTGAACAGGCCAAGAAACAAGCTCCATGCATCATTTTTATTGATGAAATCGACGCGGTGGGCCGCCATCGGGGAGCAGGTTTGGGTGGCGGTCACGATGAGCGCGAACAAACGCTCAATCAACTGTTGGTCGAGATGGATGGATTTGAACCTAATAATGGCGTCATCGTCATTGCTGCGACGAATAGGCCAGATGTCCTTGACCCAGCTTTGTTGAGGCCCGGACGTTTTGATCGACAGGTCGTTGTCTCCTTGCCGGATATTCGAGGGCGGGAACAAATATTAAATGTTCACATGCGGAAAGTTCCGATTGCAGATGACGTTGAACCGTCGATTTTGGCACGTGGAACCCCGGGATTTTCTGGCGCCGACCTGGAAAATATTATTAATGAAGCCGCACTTTTTGCTGCCCGTGGCGGCAAACGGTTGGTTGAAATGGAGGAATTCGAAAAGGCTAAAGATAAAGTCATGATGGGCGCGGAACGTAAGTCGATGGTGATGTCCGAGAAAGAAAAACGAAATACGGCATATCACGAGGCTGGGCATGCGATAGTTGGATATACGGTTCCCGATCACGATCAACTATACAAAATTACCATCGTTCCTCGAGGTCGGGCACTCGGTGTCACCATGTTTTTGCCGGAGGAGGATCGTTATAGCCACAGTCGGCGGTCGGTGGTGTCCCAAATTTGCTCTTTACTGGGCGGTCGTATTGCAGAGGAATTGATAAGTGGTGCGGATGGGGTAACCACTGGAGCGTCCAACGATATAGAGCGAGCCACTCAGCTCGCGCGTAATATGGTTACTAAATGGGGGCTATCGGAAAGGATGGGCCCAGTGAAATATGACGATGACGAAGGAGAAGTGTTTCTGGGCATGTCCGCCGGTTCGCAATCGAAAACGATTTCTTCGCAGACCGCCAGGGAAATTGACGAAGAGGTCAGAAAAATTATCGATGGTTGCTATAAAAGAGCGACAAAGATTCTGCAAGACAACGTAGAGAAACTCCACGTAATGGCCGATGCTTTGATGGAATACGAGACGTTATTGCCGGCCCAAGTTGGGGACATAATGGCGGGGGCAAAGCCCAGAGCACCCGATGAAGGCGTTAATAAATCGAAAACCAATAACAACAAAAACAGTCAAGAAGGATCCGTCGGCGATCCCCTAGAGGAAACTTAAGCTACCCGCCAAACGAAGCCAATCGTTTGCTGAGCCTCAATCAGAACGTGCGAGTGGGAAATGTCTCTGAGGTTTGCTTGATCCGAAGCCCCTACATGGCCCCCTTCTAGAACGGGAGGTGTTTTGAGTAAGCAGTATTTCGGAACCGATGGCATTCGCGGACGCGTTGGCGACGACCTTATTAACCCTGATTTCTGTTTGAAATTGGGGCGGTCTGTCGGCAGGACTCTCTCTGTAAAGGGACGAAGGCCGCTTGTAATTCTTGGGAAGGACACAAGAAATTCTGGTTACATGCTGGAGTCTGCGTTGGAGGCTGGGTTGTCGTCCGCAGGAGCTGATGTGGCGCTACTGGGTCCTATTCCTACTCCCGCAGTTGCGTACATGACGCGCACGATGCGTGGTGATCTCGGGATTGTCATAAGCGCTTCCCACAATGCTTTTGATGATAACGGACTTAAGTTTTTCGACAGTGAAGCAAACAAGCTTAGCGACGCGATGGAGCTATCGATTGAAAGACAGCTTAATGCGCCGCTTTCTCCTATTAGTGCGTCGAATTTGGGCCACGTCTTTCGCGTCGATGATGCGCACGGTCGATATATCGAGTTTTGTAAAGGGACCGTTGATTCGCGGGTACGACTTGAGGGTCTAAAGGTTGTTGTGGACTGTGCGAATGGCGCGGCGTATGACGTAGCTCCCCGCGTGTACCGTGAACTAGACGCCGATGTCATTGGGATTTCGGTCGATCCCGACGGCTCGAATATCAATAGAAATTGCGGATCAACGCACCCAGAGCTTCTGCGCGAAAAAGTTTTGGAGTTAAGTGCCGATGTAGGAATCGCGCTCGATGGAGATGGCGACCGCGTAATAATGGTTGACTCAGAGGGCGAAATTGTCGACGGCGATGAACTGCTATATGTGATCGCCCTTTCGATGAAGATGCAGAATCGATTTTGTGGCGGTGTTGTTGGAACTGAAATGTCCAACGGCGGGCTCCAGCAAGCGTTTGAGGATCTGGGTATTCCGTTCGAGAGAGCAAAGGTCGGCGATCGTTATGTGGTAGAGCTAATGCGCGACAAAGGCTGGGTGCTGGGCGGTGAAAGTTCCGGACACATCGTTTGTCTCGATTGGGCGACAACTGGCGATGGGATCGTTTCTGCTCTACAGGTGCTTGTCGCGATGGTCTCGTTGAAACGTTCTTTGTCAGATCTTAAAAGGGGCATGACAAAATTCCCGCAAGAAATGATTAACGTTGCTTTGGATGAACCGGGTGGTGTGGTGAATCATCCCAACGTTGTCAATGCAATTCGTGACGTCGAGGGAAAGCTAGGGGGAGTTGGCCGGGTATTGGTTCGTCCGTCCGGTACCGAGCCACTGTTGAGGGTTATGGTTGAGGGGAAGAATTCTATGGACGTCCGCAGATATGCGGAGAGGATCGCAGATGTAGTACTTACCTCGGTGGATACGCGGGCTGGAACTTTGCGTTCACAATAAGGAACGTGCTTGCTACTATCCTGGGCCCTTTGCGGCTGGTGGAAGAGCGGTGCGTGCCCCGATGGTTGCTGCCAATTGGAAGATGAATGGTTCCAAGGCGATTTGTCGCGAATTCCTGCAGCACTTTGATGCGGACGGTTCACTTGACGTCGTGCTTTTCCCTCCTTTTCTTTATACGTCGATATTGATCGAAGGTTTTGCAGAGCGTTCGATTTCAGTTGGTGTGCAGAATGTGTCTAACGTGAGTAGCGGCGCGTACACTGGAGAAATCAGTGCTGAAATGGCCGTGGATTCGGGTGCTACGTATGGATTAGTTGGACACTCCGAAAGACGTAATTTGTTTGGTGAATCCGACGGGCTAGTTGCCGAAAAATTTATTGCGTGCCAGCGCGCGGGGCTTACTCCAGTATTGTGTGTCGGCGAATCTCTTGACGAGAGGCAGGAAGGTAGGGCGGAATCTGTGGTGGCAGGACAGATCGACGTCATTCTAAAAAGCGTGGGAATTAAGGCCTTCGCGAACGCGGTAATTGCTTATGAACCGGTTTGGGCAATAGGTACAGGAGAAACGGCGAGACCGGATCAAGCCCAATCAATGCACGCGTTTATTAGAGCTTTCCTGACGAAATCCGACGCGACGACTGCGAAAAATACCAGGGTTTTGTACGGCGGTAGTGTGAACGCGAATACTGCAGCTGAGTTGTTTGCAGAGGGGGATATCGACGGAGGTCTGGTGGGAGGAGCATCCCTTGAATTCAAGGAATTCGCAAAAATTTGTAGAGCGATATCGCGTTGAATATCGACACACTCGAAACGGTTTTATTAATACTACTTATCGTGGATGCGGTAGCGCTTGCCGTGTTAGTGCTTTTGCAGCAAGGCAAAGGTGCGGATATAGGTGCGGCTTTCGGTAGCGGCTCAGCCAACACCCTTTTTGGCGCGCAGGGTACAACCTCCTTTATTACAAAGGCGACAGCTTGGTTGGCGATCGGGTTTTTCTTGATCGCGTTCGGACTCGCGTATGCCGCTAGAGAAAAGGCCAATACGATTAGAGGAATTGGGATGCCAGATTCCCGAATAGAAGATCGATCCTTGGAGCCGGGGCGTGATTTCCCTACGGGTGGCGAAAGTGAGGAATCGCGAGAATACGCGGACCCGGGCGATGAATTTCCATCACTAGCGCCTCAATCGACCGACGCAGAATCCGACGTTCCGGATCCATTATAAATGTGCCGAAGTGGTGGAATTGGTAGACACGCTACCTTGAGGGGGTAGTGGGCTTATGCCCGTGGAGGTTCGAGTCCTCTCTTCGGCACCATTATTCGCAAGCAGTCTTTTAGTCGAAGCGCTCAAGTGATGCAACGGGGGGTTTGCGCGTTAAATAGGTCTGTTTCAGTTGGAAGTGTAGGGGGGCGCTTCCCACATATGCGTCCTTGTATCTGGTCCCCTGACTGGTACCGAAACATACATATTGTTTAGAGATGCACGTCACAGAAAATCGCCAGGGCCGCATTATGAGAAATGGCCTAGTCGGTCGGTTTTTTGATTCGTTGCGTCCCGATATGACGCTCCCTATAATCGCGCATCTTGCTGATGCGGGGTGGAGCAGTCTGGTAGCTCGTCGGGCTCATAACCCGAAGGTCGTGGGTTCAAATCCTGCCCCCGCTACCAACGCGATCGGGGCCCAGATTGGGGCCTTTTGTTGGGTAGGGAGTTAATGCTCCGACAATAGTGTCGTGGGCAAGAGCACGTCGTGTCAGGAGGTGCGGCTTGTTCTTGGGTAATGGGCGTAAGCCCATTTTTTGTGAGTGGGATCGGGACAGCTAGTGAATAGACGAGCCAGAGATATAGAGCAGCTAATCGAGCCAACTGTCGGCGCGATGGGTTATGAGCTATGGGGAATTGATTCCAATCGCAATGGCGCGCATGAAAAGCTCTGCGTATACATAGATTCTGACTCAGGAATTGCGGTAGATGACTGCGAGGCTGTAAGCCGGCAATTAAGTAGCCTCCTCGATGTTGACGACTCATTTAACGACTCGTATACGCTCGAGGTTTCCTCGCCAGGATTAGATCGAATCTTGTTTAAAGATAAACAATTCCAGATGCACATTGGTCAACAGGTGAATGTTCGGCTGGAAGTTCCACTCGATGGTCGACGACGAGTCGAAGGTCTACTCGTTGGGGTCGAGGATAGTGAGCTGGTAGTAACGGTCGACAATGAGGAGTATTTGATTCCGCTTGAGCAGGTTCGACGGGCACGCGTCGTACCCCAATTTGATTAGGGTTATCTCTAATGCTGACTAAAGACATACTTGGCGCTGTAGATTCGGTCTCCAACGAAAAAGGGGTACCCAAAGAAGTTGTTTGCGATGCGATCGAGGTAGCTCTAGCGACCGCAACAAAAAAGCGTCGCCGAGACGATGCTGAATTTCGCGTCTCAATCGACTGGGAGACGGGTGATTACGAAACCTTTAGGACCTGGTTGGTGGTGGATCCAGCTGAGATAGATGAAGAATTCCCCTTTAATCCTGATGCTCAACTGACGCCTGACGAAGCGATAGAAAAAGACCCTAGTCTCGGGATTGGTGATGTTTGGGAGGAACCAGCTGAATCAGTCGCGTTTGGTCGAATCGTTGCTCAAACGGCTCGCCAGGTAATACTGCAAAAAGTTCGGGAAGCCGAGCGCGAACAGGTCATTCGAGAGTACCTACCGAAGGTTGGAGAGTTAGTAAGCGGGGTCGTTAAAAAAACGTCGCGTGATTCAGTGATCGCTGATCTCGGCAATAATGCCGAGGCTGTTTTACTTCGAGAACACCTAATCCCACGAGAAACGTTTCGGATCGGCGATCGGTTGCGCGCGTTCCTGCTAGAGGTGCGGCCCGATGCCCGCGGCCCGCAAATCATTTTGACGAGAACTTTACCAGCGATGCTCGTAGAACTATTCAAGCTTGAAGTACCTGAAATCGCTGAAGACGTAATCGAGATTCGTGGATCGGCAAGAGATCCTGGCTCGCGAGCCAAAATAGCGGTTACGACGAACGATGGGCGAATAGATGCGGTTGGAGCTTGCGTTGGGATGCGTGGTTCCCGGGTGCAGGCGGTTTCAGGAGAGTTGGCCGGGGAAAGGGTTGATGTAGTTTTGTGGGACGAGAATCCCGCGCAACTAGTTATTAACGCCATGAGTCCAGCGGAAGTTGCATCGATTGTTATGGATGAGGATGCACATTCCATGGATATAGCTGTTGCGGAAGACAATCTTGCCCAAGCGATTGGGCGGGGTGGCCAGAATGTCAGGCTTGCTAGCGAACTGACGGGTTGGAAATTGAACATCATGACCGAAGATGAAGCGACCCAGAAGCAACAGGACGAAGCTCAACAGTATGTAGCCAATTTTATGACCGCGCTATCTGTCGATGAAGACGTGGCCGCCGTACTTGTTGAAGAGGGATTTACAACCGTTGAAGAGGTGGCCTACGTACCGATCGAGGAGCTTAGTGCTATCGATGGATTTGATGAGGAAATCGTCAACGAATTGCGGAACCGTGCCAAGGACTCGATGCTTACTAAGGCGATCGCTTCCGAAGAACAACGAGATGGACAAGAGCCGCAAGAAGATCTCTTAACGATGCAAGGCATGACGGATGAGTTGGCTAGGACGATGGCGGCAGGTGGCGTAACTTCCATGGAGAGTTTGGCAGAATTAGCGATACCCGAGCTCATTGAGATCGTTGAAGGTCTAGACGAAGACAAAGCGGCAGAGCTAATTATGACGGCCCGCGCCCCGTGGTTCGAAGAGGCTGAAGTTGGGGAGTCAGACTGATTTTCAATCGAGATACCAATGGCTGAGGTAACGGTAAAACAACTCGCTGAAACGACCGGTGTTCCAATCGAGAAACTGCTGCAACAAATGCACGAAGCCGGGCTGCCTCAGAACGACGAAGTGGATGTCGTGTCAGATGAAGATAAGCAAGGCTTGTTGGCCTTCTTAAAAGGAGAGCAAGGCGCCCCGTCAGCTTCTGTTTCTCCCAAAAAGATTACTTTGAAAAGACGCGCCCAGAGTACTCTGAAAATTGGCAGAGGCGGTCATAGTGTAAAGGTTGAGACTCGGCGTAAGCGGACGTACGTAAAGCGCGTTGACGCAGAATCGTCAGACGATGACCAATCGGGAGAGTCGGATTCGAAGGTCTCAAGTGATCCGAGTCAGCTTCAAATCGAAGCGGAGCGTATTCGCCTTGAGGAGAGTCGAAGACAAACAGCTGAGCAGGAAGGTAGAGCCGAAGCGATTCGTAAGAAGGAAGAGGCTGAGCTCCGCGAGAAAGAGGAGTTACTTGCGGTAAGTGAACCCGACAACCGAGAAGCTCAAGCCAAAGACGAAGCAAAAGTTAAGGCAGAAACTAAAGCTAAAGAGGATAAAACAGAAGCGGATGCTGTCGCTCAAGCTGCAGCAACGGCGCAGGCGCAGGCGCAGGCAGCGGAAAAGGGAAATCGAAGGGGCAAGGGCCAAAGTCGCGATCGCGATAGATCGGGGCCTCCGGGTGGAGAACGAACGCGTCGACGCGAGTTGTCTTTAAAGAAAGAATCTCGCCGAATGAAGCAGAGAGTAGCCCTTCAGCAAGATAAGCAAGGGGGAGAGTTTTCCAGGCCGGTAGAGGAAATTCAAAGAGAAGTAGAGATCGGCGAATTGGTTTCTGTGGGTGACCTAGCACAGCGGATGTCGGTAAAGACGGGCGAGGTTATCAAGACACTTATGGGAATGGGTGTCATGGCAACAATTAATCAGACCATCGATCAGGATACTGCGGTTCTAGTGGTCGAAGAAACGGGCCATAAAGCAAAAATTGTTGTTGACGATCGGATAGAACAGGAATTGGAAGAGTCTTTGACGGTCGAAGGCGAACTTGTTTCACGATCCGTCGTCGTGACGGTGATGGGACATGTCGACCACGGGAAGACATCGCTTCTAGATTACATACGAAAGTCGCGGGTTGTTGCGGGTGAAGCGGGTGGAATTACTCAACACATTGGTGCGTACCATGTCGAGACCCCCCACGGGAACATTTCTTTCATAGATACCCCCGGCCATGCGGCGTTTACTGCAATGCGTGCTCGTGGTGCGATGGCGACGGACGTCGTCATTCTCGTATGTGCCGCGGATGATGGAGTCATGCCGCAGACCGAGGAAGCCGTCCAACATGCGAAAGCAGCCGAGGTACCGCTGGTTGTTGCAGTCAATAAAATAGATCTTGAGGGCGCTGACCCGGAACGAGTCCGAAATGAACTCGCTGCCATTGACGTCATACCGGAAGATTGGGGAGGGGATACTCAGTTTGTGGATGTTTCCGCGGAAACAGGAGAGGGAATCGATGCGCTTCTTGAAGCCGTAAACCTACAAGCAGAGATATTAGAGCTGAAGGCCGTTCCCGAAGCACCGGGTCGTGGAGTTGTAATCGAATCAAAGCTCGAGCGTGGGCGAGGCCCAGTAGCAACTGTCTTGGTCCAGAACGGGACATTGAAACAAGGCGACGTGATTATTGCCGGGGAGACATTCGGAAAAGTCCGCGCGTTAGTAGACGAGCATGGTCAAACTGTGACTAGCGCGGGGCCATCCATTCCGGTCGAGGTCCTTGGACTAAACGGGACTCCCAACGCGGGAGATGATTTCTCGGTAGCAGTAGACGATCGACGTGCACGGGATCTTGCGGAATTTCGTGCCAATAGGACCCAAGAGCAGCGTCAGGCTTCGCAGCAAGTAGCTAAGCTCGAAAATATGTTTGCAAACCTTGGCAAGGGTGAAAAAAGAGTTCTGAAATTAGTCTTAAAGACTGATGTGCGTGGTTCCCTGGAGGCTATAACGCAATCTTTTGCCGAGATTGGTAACGAGGAAGTGTCTGTAAATGTTCTGGGTTCGGGCGTAGGAGGGATATCTGAATCGGATGCCACGATGGCCATGACGTATGGGGCCGTCATTTTTGGCTTCAATGTACGGGCGGACAATTCGGCTAAGGACTTGGTCGAGAAAGAAGGAATAGAACTCCGTTATTACAGCGTTATATATGAGTTGCTCGACGACGTTAGGACCATTCTGGAGGGCATGCTGGCCCCGGAGATTCGCGAAGAGATAGTTGGTACTGCTGAAGTTCGGGATGTTTTCGAATCTCCGCGATATGGACAAGTCGCTGGTTGTATGGTGGTCGAAGGAACTGTTTTCCGTAACAAAAGCATCCGTGTACTAAGGGAAAACGTTGTTATTTACGAAGGCGAATTGGAATCGCTTCGCCGATTCAAAGACGACGTAGGTGAAGTACGAAATGGCCTTGAGTGTGGCATCGGCGTTCGTAACTATAACGATGTTCAATCGGGCGACAAAATTGAAGTTTTTGAGACCACAGAAGTCGCACGGGCTTTATGAATTTTGTCTACGCGTAATCAACTAAAAAGTGGCCGAGAACTTCGTGTTGGGGACTTTTTGCGTAAGGAACTTGCGGAGGTAGTTCAACGTGAAATGCGCGATCCGAGGATAGGGATGTTGTCTATCACGGACGTAATAGTCAGTAAGGACCTCTCGTATGCGGATGTCTATTTCACGACCGTTTCAGCCCAACAAGATAAATACGAAGATAGAGATAAAATCCTTCAAGCACTGCAAGGCGCGGCCGGCTTCTTGCGTTCTATTTTGTCGAGGCGCCACGTCATGCGGACCACACCTGCTCTGCGATTTCATTATGATGAGCTGATCCAAGGTGGCCCGCAGCTCGAAGCATTAATTGAGCGAGCGCTGGCTTCTGACCAAATACGTGGTGCCTGCCAGTTGGAGACGGACGTTTCTGATGGGGCGTAGTCGAAGTCGAAAAGGTCGAGATGTTAGTGGGGTTGTTGTTTTGGACAAACCTCGAGGCGTGACCTCCAGTGAAGCCGTCCAGCGCGCGAAAACATTGTTTAATGCTCGTAAGGTCGGTCATACGGGGAGCCTCGACCCTCTAGCGACGGGTGTATTGCCACTTTGTTTTGGGGAAGCGACAAAATTCTCCCGGTTTTTGCTTACTTCCGATAAGAAATACAGGGCGAGACTTAGATTGGGCATTCGGACCGCAAGTGGCGATGCGGACTCTGACATCGTTGAAGAGCGGAGTACTAAAGGAGTTACCCTGGATCGTATTCAGAACGCAATGGGGAGCTTCCGTGGAGAGATCGATCAGATCCCTTCCATGTACTCAGCGATCAAACATCGAGGGAAACCCCTCTATAAATATGCCCGACAGGGAGTTGAGGTTGAACGGGAATCTCGACGGATAACCGTTTATTCCATTGAATTGTTGACGTTCAGCGGATCCGAAATCACGTTGCAGGTGCATAGCAGTAAGGGCACTTACGTCAGAACCATTGCGGACGATCTTGGCGAACAACTGGGGTGCGGAGCCCACGTTGTGGAATTACGCCGCTTAATGGCGGGGCCCTTTACAGAATCAGATTTGGTGACGTTCGACGAAATTGACACCGCTCGAGCCGAGGGTCGGCTGGATATGTTGCTCGCCCCGATTTCGAGTGCGGTAAGCCAATGGCCGGCGGTTCGGTTGAATACGACTTCCGCCTATTACCTGCGACAAGGTCAACCCGTGGTCGTGCCGCACGCACCTAGCGAAGGATGGGTTCAGTTACGAGAATCGTGTTTGAACGATGAATGGTTCTTAGGGATGGGTGAAATTATGGAGGACGGGCGCGTCGCGCCGCGCCGCCTGATTTTGGGAGAACGGAAACTGTAAATATGCGCGGTTCCGTTTTCCTTGTCGTTACGAAGCATATTGGAGAAATATGATGGCTCTTAGTGCCGAGGAAAAAATTGAAATCGTGAAGGAGTTTCAGTTGAGCGATAACGATACTGGATCGCCAGAAGTCCAGGTTGCTTTACTGTCACAAAACATAAATTCCCTACAGGAACATTTCCGTGATCACGCGAAAGACCACCACTCCCGTCGTGGATTAATTCGAATGGTCAGTCAAAGAAGGAAGCTTCTAGACTATCTCAGGGGGAAGGACCAGGAACGTTATACGACGCTGATTCAGCGTTTAGGGCTCAGACGATAGCCCGCTAAAGGAGAAGCAATTGAACAAGATGATAAAAGAGTTTGAGTACGGTGGGCATAAGGTCTCATTAGAGGCAGGTAATGTTGCAAAACAGGCGAGTGGCGCCGTAGTTGCGACAATGGGGGATACTGTAGTTCTCTGTACGGTCGTTGCGATGCCTACCGCAAATCCGGGACAGGATTTTTTCCCCCTGACGGTCAACTACCAAGAACGCACGTACGCTGCGGGTAAGATTCCCGGAAGTTTTTTTCGTCGAGAAGGACGCCCTAGCGAAAAAGAAACCCTGACTTGTAGGCTCATAGATCGACCTATCCGTCCGCTGTTTCCAAAAGGGTTCATGAACGAAGTACAAGTCATACCTACCGTCATGTCGGTCGATAAGGATATGGACCCTGACATTATCTCGTTGATCGGGACTTCCGCTGCACTTGCAATTTCCGGTGTACCTTTTGCGGGCCCGATTGGCGCGGCGCGGGTCGGATTTAACCAGGGTCAATACATGCTCAATCCTGGATACGAGGCGTTAGAGAACTCGAGCCTCAATATGGTTGTGGCGGGAACAGAATCGGCAGTGCTGATGGTTGAGTCGGAGGCTGACGAACTGTCGGAGGATCAAATGCTTGGGGCAGTGCTTTTTGGGCATCAAGAAATGCAAGTTGCGATCAAAGCCATAAGTGAATTGGCGTCAGAGGTTGGTAACGTAGGGTGGGAATTTGTCCCACCTGCAGAAAATGAGGATTTGTTGGAAAGTGTTCGAGAGACTCTCGGTGAGGGGCTCGGAGAAGCTTACCGAGTCACAGATAAAAAGGCTCGGTTGCAACGGGTTCACGAACTTCGCGATCAAGCCATCGCCAAACTTGAAGGAGAAAGTGATCCTAATGATGTGGCGACTGCCTTCGGCACTCTTGAAAAGAAAATTGTTCGTGAGCGGGTTTTGAACGGTGAACCTCGCATAGATGGTCGGGATCTCAAAACCGTACGACCGATCAGCCTTGAGGTTGGAATGCTGCCAAAGACACATGGGTCAGCATTGTTTCAGCGTGGTGAGACGCAGGCCATTGTTGTGACGACCCTAGGGCCTCTTCGCGATGCAGCGTTGATAGATGCTCTACAAGGGAACTTTAAAGATCACTTTATGCTGCATTACAACTTCCCGCCTTATTGTGTCGGGGAAGCCGGATTCATGGGAGGACCAAAGCGCCGCGAAATTGGCCACGGGCGGCTAGCACGTAGAGCCATAGCAGCTGTTTTGCCCAGGCACGATGACTTCCCGTACACGCTTCGAGTTGTCTCGGAGATTACCGAGAGCAATGGCTCGAGTTCGATGGCTAGTGTTTGTGGAACGTCTTTGGCGTTGATGGATGCCGGTGTACCTATTTCCAAAGCAGTTGCGGGTGTGGCCATGGGTCTCGTTAAAGACGGAAATCGTTACGCAGTCCTCACCGATATTTTGGGCGATGAAGATCATCTGGGGGACATGGATTTCAAAGTTGCAGGAACTATGCAGGGCGTTACCGCTCTGCAGATGGACATAAAGATCCAGGGCGTAACAGAGAACATCATGGAAGATGCACTCGACCAGGCCCACGATGCCAGAATTCATATTTTGGGTGAAATGAACAAAGTTATTTCGGAATCCAGAGCAGACGTATCCGAAAATGCTCCTTCGATGGTTGTCTTGAAAGTCCACCCTGACAAAATTCGTGATGTGATCGGTAAAGGCGGGGCAACGATTCGTAGTATCACCGAAGAGACGGGTGCGGACATCGACATCGAGGATGATGGTAGCGTACGGATATACGCAGATAGCGCCGATTCGAAGAATGCGGCGGTGGCGATGATTGAGGAAATTACCGCGGAAGCCGAAATCGGAAAAATATACAACGGTCGAGTTGAACGAATCGTGGATTTTGGCGCGTTTATTAACATTCTTCCCGGCAAAGATGGTTTGTTGCATATTTCTCAGATTGCCGAAGAGAGAGTCGAAAAAGTTTCGGACTACCTAGAAGAAGGCCAGAATGTTGATGTGGTTGTTCTAGATGTCGACCAGCGTGGCCGGATCAAGTTGTCTATGCGCGACGTATCGAATGTCGCGTAGATCGAATTTTTTGGTCTAAGTTCCTGGTCGGTTGCGCAGTAAATCCTCGACGACGGTGGGTTCCGCTAGCGTCGATGTGTCGCCCAAATCGTCGACTTCGTTTGCCGCAATCTTACGTAATATTCGACGCATGATTTTGCCTGAACGCGTTTTTGGAAGGCCCGGTGCCCACTGGATGACGTCTGGCTTGGCAATCGGCCCAATTTCGGTTCTAACCAGATCCAGTAAATCGTTGACCAAATCGTTTGATGGTTGAATGCCTGTCATCAAAGTTACGTAAGCATAAATACCTTCGCCTTTAATATCGTGAGGGAAACCAACGACTGCTGCTTCGGCAACGGCGTCGTGAAGGACTAGCGCGCTTTCGACCTCGGCTGTTCCCATACGATGTCCGGAGACATTGATTACGTCATCGACACGGCCTGTGATCCAGTAATATCCATCTTGATCTCGACGGGCACCGTCGCCAGTGAAATAGAACCCCTCGTAGGTGGAGTAGTACGTATCAATTACCCGCTGATGGTCTCCATACAGGGTCCGTATCTGGCCCGGCCAAGTCGTCTTTATGACAAGGTTTCCAGACGCCTCCTTGTCTTCAATTAGTCCGCCTGTTTCGTCCATCAAGGCCGGCACGATACCGAAGAAAGGCAGTGTCGCAGACCCTGGTTTAAGTGCAGTGGCTCCGGGAAGAGGTGTGATCATGACTCCACCGGTTTCGGTCTGCCACCAGGTATCCACAATAGGACAGCGTCTTTCACCTACTATTTCGTGGTACCACTCCCACGCTTCTGGATTAATCGGCTCGCCCACGGTACCCAAAATTCGCAAGGACTTTCTCGATGTCGATGAGACGAATTCGTTTCCCTGACCCATGATTTGTCGAATAGCAGTTGGAGCTGTATAAAAGATATTGACCGCATGCTTGTCGACTACCTGCCAAAAGCGGGAAGCATCTGGGTAAGTAGGGATCCCCTCGAACATTAGGGTCGTTGCACCGTTAGCTAGGGGTCCATAGACGATGTATGAGTGCCCGGTAATCCAGCCGACATCTGCCGTACACCAAAATGTATCGCCGTCGTGGTAATCGAACACGTATTTATGGGTCATGGCAGCGTGTAGAAGGTATCCAGCGCTCGAATGCTGGACGCCCTTAGGCTTACCCGTACTGCCTGAGGTGTATAGGATGAATAGGGGATCATCCGCTTGCATGACAGCAGGGGTTGATGATCGTTCCTGATGATTTACCAGCTCGTGGTACCAGACATCGCGTTCGGGTTGCCATGGCACCTTTGCGCCGGTGTTGAGTACGGTTAAAACGGTATGGACGGCAGGACATTCCATTAGTGCGACTTCCGCGTTCTCTTTGAGGGGCACGGTGCGACCGCCGCGTACACCCTCGTCGGCGGTTATTAGCACGCGACAGTCCGAATCAAGTATTCGATCCTTGAGTGCTTGCGGTGAAAACCCCCCGAACACCACGCTGTGGATGGCACCTAACCGAGCGCACGCTAACATCGCGTACGCCGCTTCGAGAACCATGGGCATGTAGATACAAACGCGATCGCCCTTGGTGACGCCTCTTTCCGTTAAGGCGTTCGCAAGCTGACAGACTTCGTCGTGAAGTTCCTGAAATGTGACTCGTTTTTCGACTGAGGGGTCGTCGCCTTCCCAAATCAAAGCGGTCTGATTCGCGCGTTCGGGCAAATGGCGATCAACACAGTTGACACATACGTTTAGTGTTGCGTTGCGGAACCATGAGACGCGTCCTGTTTCGAAATTCGCGGAGGACACTTCGTCCCACAGGCTGTACCAGGAAAGAAATGTGGTTGCTTGCGTACTCCAAAACGCATCGGGATCGCCAACGGATTCGGCATACATTTTTTGATAGAGCTCGGCATTGATGTGAGCATCGTTGGCAATTGCCTCTGGAACTGGGTATAGCGTAGACATGTCAGTTGTTCCCGTCGTCGAATGGGCTATTGGTTCGTTCTCGAATTGTACGTATGAGCCCGTCCGTCGACCGGTCGGTGTTTTCCGAACTCGGAGAGCCGAGATCGCGGTAAATCTCCCGTGCAATCCGCTTGCCCAATTCAACTCCCCACTGGTCATAAGAATTGATCCGCCAAATCATCCCGAGACAGGCGACCTTGTGTTCGTAAAGTGCAATCAAACTACCCAACGCTTCCGGATTGAGCTTGTCGATAAGGATGGTTGTTGTCGCGCGATCACCGGTAACTATTTCATGAACATCGATTGAGTCGCTTACTTGATTTAAGTTTCCGTAGAGCATGACTTGGGACTGACTTAAACAGTTTGCAAGCAACCAGCGATGGTGTTCGGCGCGATCATGCTCAGGATCGATAGTCGTAAGAAAATCAGCGCTGAAAGCCCGAGTACCCTGATGTAATAGTTGATGAAAAGCATGCTGGCCGTTGGTTCCTTCCCCGCCCCAAATGACTGGCGATGTATCGATATTACAGATCGAACCATCTGTGTGGACTCTCTTTCCGTTGCTTTCCATTTCTAGTTGCTGGATGAATTCAATAAAAGTTTTTAGGCGCGAGTCATAGCTCAAAACTGAATGCGTTTGCGCGCCGAGAAAATTGCTATTCCAGATTGCGAGAAGCGCGAGAATTACAGGTGCATTCTTGGCGATTGGTGCGTCACGGAAATGCTGGTCCATGGCGGTTGCGCCCGACAATAATTTGCCGAATTCGGAACTGCCGATCGCAATCGCTATTGTTATGCCGACTGATGACCATAACGAGAAGCGACCGCCTACCCAGTCCCATAGTGTGAATTGGTTTGCGGTTGCAATACCAAACTTAGTCATCTCGTGAGCGTTGTTGCTAACGGCCACAAAATGCGAGGCGACAGCGACAGTGTCGCAGGTACGTTCGAGGAACCAAGTACGTGCGGCTTGAGCGTTGACCAGTGTTTCGAGAGTAGTAAAAGTTTTGGAGACAATGATAAATAGAGTTGTCTCGGGGTCCAATCCCCTTAGAGCCCGGTTTGTCGCTGCGCCGTCGATATTGGCGAGAAACCTAATTTCTATTCCTGAACGATTGAGTGCACGGCAGACAAGCTCGCAGCCAAGATGAGAGCCCCCGACACCAATATGAACTATGTGGGTTATGCGTCGGCCAGTAAATCCGGTTTTTTCGCCACTACGTACGGCATCCGCGTAAAGGAGCATTCGACTTCGTTCAAGCTCGATATCGTGGTTTACTGAGATAAGTTTTGCGTCGTTGGGCGTTCGTAGCGCTGTATGTAATGCAGGCCGGTGTTCTGTGGCGTTGACTATTTCACCCGTCATTTGCGCGGATACGAGATCTGGAACTCGGCATTCCTCTGCCAGGGCTGTAAGACCCCTAAATATCGGTCTATCAATCCGTTGTTTGGAGAAATCGATCAGTAGTGAGCCGACTCGGACACTGTATTTTTCGAATCTGTCGGGCTCATCGACCCGGTCGCGGTTATGGGTTTGAGTAGCAATTTCAGCAAGCTGAGTTAGTTGTTTCCAAGCCGCGGTTCGTTCAGGCCGGCGTGTGCTTTGATTGGTCATTGGAAAGATCCTAAATCAACGTTGGATGAGGATTGAAATACTGACGAACGCCGTTCATTTGAATGACTTGCTCCAATAAGGCATCAAAGTGGCTGTCGTTGTGACTAAAGTCAGCTTCTCCGGCGTTAACTATTAGCAGTGGCGCTTGGTCGTAGAAGTGGAAGAAATCGGTGTACGCATCGGAAAGAGTACTGAGATAGTCCCCGTCGATATATTGTTCCGACGCGATACCACGCTCGCGAATTCGGTCAAGCAATACGGATATGGGCGCCTGAAGGTAGATGACGAGGTCCGGTGCCGGAGGGTCTAGCATCAGGTTTTTATAGATTTGTTCGTAAAGCGCTAGTTCGTTTTGGTCTAAAGTGAGTTCGGCAAAGAGTCGATCTTTTTCGATTAGAAAGTCGGAAATAACGGTTGGTCCGACTAAGTCTGGGCCAGCCAGTTTAGTAACTTGATCTGCTCGATGGAGAAGGAAAAACAGTTGCGTGGGCAGTGCATGTTTTCGGCCCTCGCGATAGAAACGATCCAGAAAAGGATTATCGGACGCAGGTTCAAGAAGCAATGGATATTTGAAGGTCTCGGCGAGCCGCGTGGCGAGGGTTGTCTTGCCGGCACCGATGGGTCCTTCGACAGCAACGTATCGGGGTAGATCGTTGTCCTTGAGAGGCAATCGGGTTGCCATAGATGAACTCAAAGAGATGACGTGACTATCATGAGGTAGGGATTCGGGCTCTTCAAGGTGATGTTATGTTTCGGTGTACGGGGCTAGGCATTTTCTCGTTTTGGTCGCCGANGCCGCTTCTTTTTTTGGGGTGATAACGCGCTAATTTGCTCTTGTTGTTCGGTAGGGTTCAAAGTTTGTATTTCAGTCCACCATTGGGCTAACCCCGGTTCGACCTCGGCGTTTCTGGCACGCAACAGTAGGAAGTCGTATGCGGCACGAAAACGGCGATGTTCAAGCAATGGACGTATAGAACGTGGGGTTCTTCTTTCCAGACGNGATTGTAGGTGCCAAACATCACGCATGAAAAANGCGTGGCGCTTNGGGATAGCGATTGTGTGTTGTTGCTCTTGGATGACGGTTCGCGCAGCGTCGAACTGTTTTTCTTGGGGGTTTCCGATAGTTGCGAGTGCGTTGTACTGCGATNGGTAGNGATTCCATAAAAGTGCAGCAAGTATAAAGCCGGGTGTGACGGGTTTTTCTTGGGCGATACGTTGGTCAGTGCTGTACAGCGCTGCGGTCACTAAATCGGTTGCATCGGAAGAAAGAGGGAACAGAATTTCTAGAAGGTTGAATTTCTGCAAAAGCTCAAACGCCCGCTCTGCTTTTCCAGACATGAATAGCTTGTTGAGTTCATCAAATAGNCGTGCAGAAGGAACTANGTTAAGCGACTCTCCCGCTGGGGCGATGGCTGTCTCGGTGNTTTTTTCTAGTGTGAAATCGAGTTTTGCAGTTAATCGAATCGCTCGTAGNATGCGTACAGGATCTTCTTGGTAACGGACTTTTGGATTACCGATTAGGCGCATTGTTCGCGAGCCCAGATCCTGCATGCCTTTGACGAAATCAAGAACTGTATTATTCGCTGGGTCGTAGTAAAGCGCGTTTACGGTAAAGTCGCGCCGAAACGCGTCTTCGTCAATGTTTCCGTAAACATTGTCCCGGACAATTACTCCGTCACGGGCTACATGTTCGTTGTGATTCGATGCGTCGTTAGGACCGATCTGCTTGCGAAATGTGGAGACCTCGATGATCTCGCGACCCACACGGACGTGTACGATCCTAAAGCGGCGACCGATGAGCCGAGCTCGTGGAAAGACTTTCTTGACCTCTTCGGGGGTCGCGCTGGTAGCGACGTCAAAGTCTTTCGGAACCAGACCTAGTAATAGATCCCGAACGCATCCGCCGACAAGGTAAGTTTCGTAGTGGGCTTTTCGAAGTGATTCGACTACGCGGACGGCACTCCGGGAAATACGATCTACCGGGATTTTGTGTGAAGCGATACGGCGGGGCAAAGGGCCAGTTCGATTCCGTCAGGGGGAAGAGGCGATCTTATCCGGACACGATCCCAAAAGGAAAGTCTGTTGGTANCCCTTTGTGGGTTTTCGGAGAGCNTTGTGTTGAATGATGGGGATGGATTGGAAGGAACTAGCGGGTGTGATGCAACCGTGTTGACCAGGGCGATTATTGTTTGACGCTAAGCGCTAGCGAATTGAGGTGATTTTAGACGCTGACGAAATTTATTATGGAGGGCGTTTTGGGTACCGTCGAGCGTTCCCAATTTGCGCAGGCCGTGGTCAGCAATTCGGCGACTGATTTTTCGGCTGGGACAGGCTGGCCCAATAGTTGCAAAGCAGTCTGGAGGTTCTGAGTAGGAAAACGATCGTCGATCGCGGTCGCTTTGGAATGTTTAGACAACTTTACGCCGCTTGCATGTGTAAAAACGGGAACGTGGGCGTATTTAGGAAGGGGAAGGTCGAGCATACTCCTCAAATAAAGTTGTCTGGCGGTGTTGTCCATTAAATCGGCACCTCTGACGACGTCGGATACTTCTTGTTCATCGTCGTCGATGACGACGGCAATTTGATAGGAAGGAATGCCGTCACGACGAGATACAACGAAGTCGCCAACCGTACGCGTTAAGTTCTCAGTATAGATGCCTTGGATCAAATCATCGAATTGATAGGGTTGATCCGGGACGCGGATGCGGAGAGCGGAGTTATCACGGATCGGTCTATTCGAATCTCGACACGTTCCCGGATATTTGGTTTGTCCAGCGAGAGTCTTGCGNGAGCAATCGCATGCGAAAAGAAGACCTTGTTGCTTGAGATTCTCAAGAGCGGCTTGATAAAGGTCTCGATGAGTACTTTGTCGCACTATCGGGCCGTCCCACTCTAGGCCATGTGTCTCAAGGCTAGTGAGAATTTGTTTTTCCGCGCCGACAACGACGCGCGGTAAATCGAGGTCATCGATTCGAACGTGCCAGGCGCCGTCGTGGGAACGCGCGTCGAGGTAACTCGCGACAGCCGTGANAAGTGAGCCAAAATGTAGTGGACCGGAGGGTGTTGGCGCGAACCGACCGACGTGCCGTTTTTTAGGCACAGTTAACCGTGCAATTGCCGCTCGCGCAGTTCGTCTCGGGATTTGCAGTCAATGCATTGGTTGGCCGTCGGGCGGGCTTCCAAACGTCGCAATCCGACTTCCACGCCGCACGTATCGCAATATCCGTAGTCTTCAATTTCGATACGTTCGAGGGTTTGGTCGATTTTCTTGATGAGTTTTCTTTCTCGATCGCGCGTTTTTAATTCGATGCTAAATTCTTCTTCTTGCGCCGCTCTATCCGTGGGATCGGGAAAGTTGGTAGCCTCGTCCTGCATATGAATCATGGTTCGGCCCACCTCACCCATTAGATCTTCTCGCCACTGCATAAGTATCTGATGGAAGTGTTTTAACTGAATGTTCGACATGTACGGCTCATTGTTCGCTGGCTCGTAAGGTGAAAAATTCCGGAAAGGCGATTCNAGGGGATTGTGTTNTATTACCCTCGCACTANTACGAGTCCTCTTGGCGACGGACTTTTTCGCCTTTGNCTTNGCTCGNGGACTTGTCGNTTTGGCTTTACTTCCCGAGCCGGTTNTTGAAGGNGTGGATTTCTTAGCNGTTTTCCCGACTTTNGGNTTNNTGTCTTTCATTCGCCGAGTGGATGCTGTGGCTTTCGACACTGNGCGAGATGCGGCGTTTTTTTTGTTGGCGGCGCTGGCTTCCGGTTTACCGGGCTTTTTCTTGGANTTTGCTTCAGAAGATTTTTTCGCTGGCATCTTGACTTCGTATCCTTATGCCCGAAATGGGGCCACTCCAGAGCAGGCCGCGTAAACTATCAAAACAGTTGCGGGAAAACCATACAGGGAAGTGAAGTTTTTTATGCGCTGTTGTTTATAAAGGGTTTCGATTTGGAGAGGAGGGTTCAGTGAAAACCGTTCCTTCTAAGTGGGCCCGTAGGCAACCTCCATTTAGAGTTATGGAGGTTCTTAAACGGGCTAGAGAACTGGAACGCGAGGGCCGTCGCGTGATTCATTTTGAGGTTGGGGAACCCGATTTCCCGACCGCGTCAGTGATTGTGGAAGCGGGAAAACGAGCCCTTGATGATGGGCACACTGGATATACGGAAGCTCTGGGGATACCTGAACTTCGCAACGCAATTGCGGATGATTACCGTTCACGTTTTGGGATCAATATCGAGTCAAGCCGTATCGCGGTGACGTCGGGGGCTAGTGGTGCCCTCAATCTCCTCTTCTCAGTGTTGTTGAATCCAGGAGATCAGGTGTTGATGTCAGATCCTGGTTATCCTTGCAATGAGGCATTTATTCGTCTCGTAGGCGGGGAGCCGATACGGATGCCTGTCGATCAACGCACGGGATACCAACCGACGGTAGAGCTAGTCAAAGANGATTGGACTGCTGATACCGTCGGCGTGATTCTAGCGACGCCGTCAAATCCGACGGGTGCCATGATTCAAACGGCACAACTTGAAGCGATCAATGACTTCGTAGTGGAGCGACAAGGATTTGTAATGGTGGATGAGATTTATCAGGGCCTTGTCTATGAACCAGATATGGATGAGGTAGCTACAAGCAGTCTCGCTATCGATCCTGGACTGATCGTCGTCAATAGTTTCTCCAAGTACTTCGGGATGACAGGGTGGCGCCTAGGGTGGTGCGTTGTGCCGGATCTTCTAATCGAGGCACTTGAACGAGCCGCTCAGAACCTCTACATCGCACCGTCGATCGTTGCCCAGTATGCGGCTTTGGCCGCATATTCGCGTGAAGGATTCGGCGTGTCGGAGGAACGTCGCTTGCGATTTCAGCGACGACGAGACCTTATGTACGAAGGTCTTCTCGACGCTGGGCTTGAAGTACCGCTGAAAGCACGAGGAGCCTGTTATCTCTACGCCAACGTTAGTTCCTNTGGTNTTGACGCGGAAACCTTTTGCGCAAGGCTAATAGAGGAATATCAGGTTGCGNTCACGCCAGGGACTGACTTCGGTTCATANCGTGCTCAGGACCATGTCAGGTTTGCGTACACGGCGAACGAACAAGACATCCGNAGAGGGNTCGAGCAAGTGGGTCANGCGNTNAGGCGATTNCAGAATGAAGTTTGATCTTCCNCTNNAGANNGGGGTGTTAATTCGNCGTTANAAACGTTTTCTCGCCGACGTCGAAATTGAGGGACACCTCAAAACCATGCATTGTGCCAACACGGGTGCGATGCTCGGTTGTTCTGACCCGGGCAGCCGCGTGTGGTTTTCGACGTCTAACAACACGAAACGAAAGTACCCACATTCCGTCGAGATCGTTGAGACAGCCGAATCGCAACGTGTGTGTGTGAATACACTCCAAATTAACCGTATTGTTGAAGAGGCTCTGGTAAACCGAGTCATTGATATCGGGTCGGGCCCTTCTAGCAAAGTAATACGAGAAGTCGGGATTCCGGGCGAAACAGGACGTTTTGACTTCTGCGTTGACGAAACTCTTATCGAGGTGAAGAGTGTGACCTACGAACAGGGTGGTGTTGGCTATTTCCCCGATGCAGTCAGCACGAGAGCGACTCGACATGCACGTGCACTTGGGCGTTGTCGGACAGATGGGATACGCACGATATTACTTTTCTGTGCCCCGCATTCGGGCGTTAACAGGGTGATGACGGCTGACCGAATCGATCCAGTTTATGCAGCCGCCGTCAAAGATGCGCTCGAACAAGGTGTTGAGGTTATGGCTTTCGGTTGTTTAATTTCGCCCGATGAAATTGCCGTCACGCATTCGATACCCTTCGTGACATAGGCCTACCTCGAATTATGGATTAAACGCGAGTTGTAGTTTCTTATAAGCGCTTATCGATGGAAGACGTGCGCCGTAGCGAGTGACAACGTTAGCCGCCGCAAAATTGGCGAACCTTGCTGCCTCGAACGAAGATGCTTGCTGGGAGATCGCCGCGAGAAATGCGCCCGCATACATATCCCCAGCACCGTTGGTATCGATTGCCTCAACATCGTAGCCAGCTACTGATCTAGAGCCATCGGGACCTACATAGAGGCTCCCTTTCGGGCCCAGCGTAATAGCAACGTGGGGTGCGATATCGCTCAATTCGCGAGCGGCGATATCGAGCCGATCTGTCTGTGCCCAGGCCAATGCTTCTTCCTCGTTGCAGAAAAGCCGAGAAATTCCGTTGCCCAAGATGTTTTTCAACGCGTCGCGAAAAAAATTAACCATGGTTGGGTCCGATAAGGTCAGGCTTGTCGAGACGTTGTTTCTATCTGCGATTTCTCGAGCCCGGGTTGCTGCGACGGTGCCACTCGTAGAAGACGCTAAATAACCCTCAATGAATAGGCATCTGGACCGCGTGAGAGAGGTCTCGTCGATTTGGTCAACGGTAAGATGTTCGGATACCCCTAAATAAGAATTCATAGATCTTTCCGCGTCGGGCGACACGAGAATTAAGCAACGACCCGAACGGCCACTGGTGGTTGGATCTTGTGGATTGGTCATGATTCCGGCGTCACGCATTTCGGATACGAAATAATTTCCTGTGGAGTCGTTTGAGACCCGGCACGAGTAATACGCCTGTCCGCCAAAACCTCGAACGGCGAATATGGTATTAGCGGCCGAACCGCCGCACGCTCTCTCGGGTACGAGCTCCCCAAGGCTCGAAATGAGACGTTCCATCCGCAGTCGATCCACCAACGTCATGTGACCTTTAGCTACGTCGTTTTCAATAAGAAATTTATCGTCGACGGAATACGCCATGTCCACGAGGGCATTGCCGATGCCGTAAACGTCGTATTGGGTCATGTCATGGAGCCAAATATTCGATCGGCGGCATCTACGGTCGCGTTGATTTCGGCGGATCCATGGGCTCCCGAAACGAATGCGCTTTCGAAAGCGGATGGCGCGAAGTAGATGCCAGCATCGAGCATTTGATGAAAGAAAAAGTTGTATCGATCGATGTTCGAAGCTGCTGCGTCTGCATACTCAGTCACTTCTTCTGCGGTCGTAAAATAAAGACTAAACATGCCTGGGACGTAGTTGATAACAAGTGGAATTTGATGACGCTGCGCTGCTTCTTCGATGCCACCGACCAGGTGTTGGGTAGCGCTCAAGAGTCGTTCGTAAAAGGTAGCGTCAAGAGATTCCAACATAGCAATTCCGGCCTGCATCGCCAACGGATTTCCAGACAGGGTTCCGGCTTGGTACACGGGTCCCGTCGGAGCGATTTGGTTCATGATCGTTGCTCGTCCGCCGAAGGCTCCGACCGGGAGACCACCGCCTATAATTTTGCCCAGGGTCGTTAGATCGGGTTCGACTCCGTAGAGTTCCTGAGCGCCCCCTGGAGCGACACGAAAACCGGTCATTACTTCGTCAAATATAAGCACGGAGTCGTGCTCGGTCGACAACCGTCTTGTGGTCTCAAGAAATCCTGACGCGGGCGGTATACAACCCATATTTCCGGCAACTGGTTCCAAAATTACGGCACCGATTTCATTCCCGTAATGTTCGAATGCTTGTACTAATGCGCTGAGGTCGTTGTACGGCAACGTGATCGTGTGTTGAGCGAGGGTTGCGGGGACGCCCGGCGAGTCTGGCAGTCCGAGGGTAAGAACGCCGGACCCTGCTTTCACCAACAGCGAGTCCGAATGGCCGTGGTAACAGCCTTCGAACTTAATAATTTTGTCGCGTCCGGTGAAACCGCGCGCTAAACGAATCGCCGACATAGTCGCCTCGGTGCCCGAATTTACCATCCGCACGAGTTCGATCGATGGAATTCTCTCCACCACCTTCTCCGCCATGGTGATCTCTAGTTCGGTGGGGGCGCCAAAGCCAAGCGAGGTAATGGCTTGCTTCCTAACAGCGTCAACGATGGGCTTAAACCCGTGACCTTGGATCATAGGTCCCCAGGACCCGACGTAGTCGATGTATTGATTCCCATCTGAATCGGTGAGGATTACTCCTTCTGCCGAGACGAAGAAAATCGGTGTACCTCCAACCCCTTTAAATGCTCGTACCGGCGAGTTCACGCCCCCGGGAATCGAACGTTGAGCGCGTTGCATTAATGCGTCGGATTGGACGTGTTTCATTGAAGCCTCTAAAACGGTTTGACGACTACAAGGAGGGTGATGGCAATTAAAATGAGAATAGGTATCTCGTTAAACCACCGGTAGAACGTATGTGAACGGGTGTTTTCGTCGCGTGCGAATTTCTTGAGCAAATTACCGCAGTAAAAATGGTACCCGTAAAGCATTACCACCAAGCCGATTTTGATCCAGAACCAGATCGAAGCTTGGTAAAAACTCCAGTTAAGCAGCACGAGCCAAAGGCCGAATAGCGCGGTCGCGATGGCAGCCGGCGTCATGATGATGCGGAACAAGGCCCGTTCCATTACTCGAAATTGGCCTCGAGTCGATTCATGTTGTGACATTGAGTGGTACACGAAAAGCCTAGGAAGGTAGAAGATTCCAGCAAACCAGCAGACGACGGCGATAAAGTGGAAAGCTTTGACGTAGAGCATTCGGGCATGGATGTTGAGAGAACTGGGGATCATGGCACGTTAAACCGTGAGGCGGGAAGGCTTATTGGCTGATATAGGAACCTTGAGATAACCCAGCATGCTTAGCGATGTGACGACGGCTCAGCACGCCGACTTTAATGCCCTCGGAAATATGCTGAAAGGTGGTGCGAATAGAAACTTAAGAGCACACCCGTTGCACCCAAAGAATGTGTGATTGAGATGTCTTTATACCCCCGGTGTAGAATGGCAGAACTTATGCTAGACACGAACATCCAGATGTCAGCTCGCGCTGCTGACAAAGTATCCGAACTCATCCAGAGCGAAGAGAACGATGAACTCAAGCTCCGGGTATTCGTCACGGGAGGCGGCTGTAGCGGCTTTTCGTATGGGTTTACGTTCGACGACGACATCGCGCAAGATGATACGGTTGTTCGACGGAGCGGAGTAACTATGGTTGTTGACCCGATGAGCTACCAGTATCTGGTGGGAGCAGAGGTCGACTTCAAGGAAGACTTGCAGGGATCCCAATTTGTCGTTACGAACCCCAACGCTTCCTCTACATGCGGATGCGGCAACTCATTTGCAATCTAAACTTTAGTCCCCGAAGGGTATAGGCATCCGAGTACGCGTTCCCCTTTGGCCCCCGTCACTGACGGGACATTGCCCGGTACCCGATCTGTAAAACAGCGAGCCAACCAGGCGAATGCTCCGGCCTCGAGACTGTCGCCATTGACATTGATTTCTTCGGAGCGGATGACCGACTGATGGTTGAGGTGTACATCTAATCTTTGCATCAAATCCGAGTTTAACCGCCCGCCACCGCAAACGACCACTCGTGCTGATTCCGGGCCCCAGCGTTCGATTGCGTTTGCTACTGTGACTGCGGTGAATTCGCATAAGGTCGATTGGACGTCGGAAGGGTCAATTTTTGGGAAATCTCTGAGATATTGCTCTATGTAGTTCAAGTTAAATTTTTCTTTCCCTGTGCTTTTTGGCGGCCCTAGCGAAAAATATGAATCGTTGAGCATTGCTTCAAGTAGCTTATTCGATACTCGTCCCGAGGCCGACCAATCCCCGTCGGAGTCGTAGCGAAGTTGCCTCGAATCATTGACCCAAGCGTCTAGCAGTGCGTTCCCTGGACCGGTATCAAAACCAACAAACGGCTGTTGCTCGTGCGAATAGAGGATCGTTACATTCGCGATACCGCCGATATTGAGAATGACTTGATCGTGCTCATAAGGGTGAAACAGCATTCGATGAAAGCTCGGTACGAGCGGTGCGCCCTCGCCGCCGGACGCTAGATCCCGACTGCGGAAATCGGAGATGGTGTCGATTCCGGTGATTTCGGCGATGTGGCTACCGCTTCCGATCTGTACCGAAAACCCCGGATCCGAATCAGGATGATGACGAACCGTTTGGCCGTGGCTACCGATCGCTGCGATATCGCCGGCGTCGAGGTCATTGTCATTCAAGAAACTGAGGATGGAAGTGCCAATGAACTCTCCTAACCGAGCGTGTGCGAGGCCCAGCCGAAAAATTTCGTTGGGGCCAGGCTGTAAAAGATGGCGTAATTCATCTTCGAGGAGTTCTGGAAACGATACTGTCTTCGAAGCAGCAATCGCTGGCTTAGCTTCAATGTCAACCAAAGCAATATCGAGACCGTCTATGCTGGTGCCAGAAATACAGCCGATAAAAAATCGAGGCATGGTGCGTTAATTAGTGGCCGCGGTTGTGAGCCCGGGTGATTTACCGCTAGCGAGTAGAGCAAGGGTCGGTTGCATATGGGATCGAAAGCGTTCGAGTTCGGCCTTATTGATCGGGTTTGATTTGGGTAGCGGTACGGTGCGCGGGTTCCTGTGGTTCCCGTTGACAAGAAATTCGTAGTGTAAATGGGGACCAGTTGCCCAGCCGGTTGATCCGACGAATCCGATGACCTCCCCTTGAGTGACTTTTCTGCCTTGCTTAGTACCAGGACCAAATTTTGAAAGATGGAGATACTTTGTTTCGAATTCGGTGCCATGACCTATGACAACGTAGTTGCCATTGGCCTTGGTATACCCAGCGACCCTTACTTGACCGGTCCCCGCCGCCAGTACCGGCGTCCCGACCGGTGCGACGTAATCGATTCCTCGATGGGGCATCGTACGATTCCACAACGGGTGGACGCGTTTCATATTAAAGTTGGAGCTTATGCGGGTGAATTCCAGGGGCGCTCTCAGAAACGCTTTTTTCATACTTTCGCCAGTAGGGTTGAAATAGCCTGCTGCCCCGTCTCGATCGACGTACCGAATCGCCAAGTAACCATCACTTTGATTCACAAACTTTGCGGCAAGGATGTTTCCATAACCAACGAAATCACCGTTTAGATGGAGTTCTTCCACGACAATGTCGAATTCGTCGCCTTTGCGAATATCAAGTACAAAATCGATATCCCACTGAAAAATCTGCGCTAAGCGCATGGTTGTCTCATCGTCGAGTCCGATGCGCTGGCTTGCTACGAATAGGGAGTGGTCGATGAGGCCATGCATTACCTTAATTTGGATTTCAGGTTGGTGAGCGATTTCTGTCACTTCAAAAGAGCTGCCGCGGCGAACAAAAACCAGCGACTCCAGTGGTACAGGGGAATAGATTAAACGCATAAGCGTGCCATCTTCTTGTCGTTCAAAAAATAGTTTCTGGCCTGGATAAATGTGCTTGAGGCGTTGTGCCAACCGGTCGCTTTCCAGAACACTTTGAAGCTCCTTTGCGGAGATACCTTCTCGTTGAAAAATCACGGCTAGGTTGTCTCTCGGCTCAACGATGACGGTTAGCGCGTTGGATGAGAATCTGCGCTCGTTGTTGGTCATACCATCGATTTCAGCGACAGTGTTTGAACCGGTAGTTTTTTGAGGGATTGAAGGATATTTGTCGAGGGAGCTGAAATCGGCCACAGCAGGATCTTTTCTAGGGAGATCGAGCACGCTAGTCCCATTGAGACCGGATATCGCGAAAAACCCGAGAATGATCGTCAGTACGACGGCCGTGGTACGGTGCGCGCGAGGGAGGTTACGTAGGGAGTACCCCCTCAACTTCGTATTCAAATCGGACGTTGACGGACCTATTCGTAGGGGTGTTCAAGAAGTTGCGCTAGTATATGGGTTTTGGTTCGGTTGGAAAGCCCTCAAGTCCGTAATCAAGGCTTCCGGCTTGTCCTCGAGCGAATTCGTATGCCCTCTCCTATATCTGATTTAGAGCTGCGTCACCTCCTGGCCCAGATATCCGATCGAGAAGGACTGGAGTCTCACTTACAACAGTCGGGACGGAGTTTGTATTGTGGTTTTGATCCGACGGCACCGAGTCTCCATATAGGCAATCTCGTCCCGCTTCTAACGCTGCGCCGGTTTCAACTTGCAGGACACTGCCCGATTGCGTTGGTAGGGGGGGCGACAGGTCTCATCGGTGACCCGTCCGAACGCGTCGACGAGCGCGGCTTAAACGATGTGGACGTGGTCCGCGGATGGGGGGAAAGACTTTCGCAGCAGGTCTCCCGCTTCATTGATTTAGATGGTAAGTACGCGGCCCGGGTGGTGGATAACCTAGAGTGGACGAGCCCACTAGATGCCTTAGGCTTTCTTCGAAACATCGGCAAACACTTTTCGGTGAACGCGATGATCCAACGGGATTCTGTCAAGAACAGGTTGGGACGCGAAGGCGAGGGTATTTCGTACACGGAATTTAGTTACATGCTTCTGCAAGCGTACGACTTTCTCGAGTTGTCCCGACGTTACCAGTGCACGATTCAGGTTGGTGGTAGTGATCAGTGGGGCAATATGGTTAGTGGCATTGATCTAATCCGACGAGTTGATGGCCAACAAGCTTTTGTCCTTACAGTGCCGTTGATTACGCGTTCTGATGGGCTCAAATTTGGTAAGACCGCAGACGGAGCGATTTGGTTAGATCCCGATATGACATCTCCCTATCGTTTTTATCAGTTTTGGCTCAACTCCGCAGATGAAGACGTCGTGCCGTTTCTTGGTTATTTCACCTTTCTCGACTCAAGCGATATCGCAGATGCGGCGACCGAGTTACGTGATCGACCTGGCGAACGAGGAGCTCAACGTCTGCTAGCGCGCGAAGTCACACTGCTAGCACATGGGCAGGGAGCCCTGTCATCCGCAGAACGCATCACTGCGGCTCTATTTGGTGGTGCCGTGGCAGACCTTAAACGCGAGGATTTGGAACAGTTACGGCTTGATGGAATGGATTCGACCTCGGTCGAAAACGAAGAGGAATTGCTTACGGCTCTTGTACGCGCTGGCCTCGCTAAGTCTCGTGGAGCTGGTCGTAAACTCATTGACGGTAAGGGCGTGCAAATTAACGGCGAACTGGTGGAGGTTCCGAGTCAGGCCCTTGGTCCCGAGCGGGCGTTGTTTGGTCGATACCATTTGCTGCGAAGAGGCAAAAAATCGTGGCATATGTTCTTTCACGAATGAGAAAATCGGAAAGGCGGGTTAGCTCTACGATGGCAACATACTTAAACGTCTTTAGTCATTGCGGCGCGGCGCGGCGTGCGTATAATACGCAGCCTTCGACCGGCGGTACGATCCTGAAACCTCACTAATTGAGGCGTGGGATTTCGTCGGGCGGTTCTTTAACAGTTGAATAAGCCATTCGTGTGGGCGCTCGCAAATGAAGTTGAGTCCCTGGCAAACCTTTTGTCCGCTCGGATCCCTTGCGGGGTCGGTAGCGGACTAGACTATTTAAAGTGAAGAGTTTGATCATGGCTCAGATTGAACGTTGGCGGCAGGTCTCATACATGCAAGTCGAACGAGAAAGGTCCTTCGGGGCCGAGTAAAGTGGCGGACGGGTGAGTAACGCGTAGGAATCTACCTAGTAGTGGGGGACAACCCGAGGAAACTCGGACTAATACCGCATACGACCTAGGGGTGAAAGCGGGGGATTTTCGAACCTCGCGCTATTAGAGGAGCCTGCGTTGGATTAGCTTGTTGGTGGGGTAACGGCCTACCAAGGCGACGATCCATAGCTGGTCTGAGAGGACGATCAGCCACACTGGAACTGAGACACGGTCCAGACTCCTACGGGAGGCAGCAGTAAAGAATATTGCGCAATGGGCGAAAGCCTGACACAGCCATGCCGCGTGTGTGAAGAAGGCCTTAGGGTTGTAAAGCACTTTCAGTAGGGAGGAATTAGCTCGGTTAATACCCGGGTGAAATGACGTTACCTACAGAAGAAGCACCGGCTAACTCCGTGCCAGCAGCCGCGGTAATACGGAGGGTGCAAGCGTTAATCGGAATTACTGGGCGTAAAGCGCGCGTAGGTGGTTCGTTAAGTTGGATGTGAAAGCCCCGGGCTCAACCTGGGAACTGCATCCAAAACTGGCGAGCTAGAGTACGGTAGAGGGTAGTGGAATTTCCTGTGTAGCGGTGAAATGCGTAGATATAGGAAGGAACACCAGTGGCGAAGGCGACTACCTGGAC
>PBGU01000042.1 GCA_002719135.1 Gammaproteobacteria bacterium | reverse complement strand
CAAGTATTGGCATCAATAACAAAGTCGTCGCTGTATTACTCGTCATTTCAGTCATGAACGTCACGGATAGGCAGATCGCAATAAGGATCGCGAGTGGATGCCAACTGGATAAGACGGATACCGCCTGACCCAAGGACTCGCTCAACCCCGATTCACCAAACGCTTTGGCGATGGCGATACCACCGCCAAATAGGATCAACAAACCCCATTCAATTTTTTTTGCCGAGTCCCAATCGAGCAATTTCTTACCCTCGCCGTCTGGAACCAGGAACATAATGACGACCGCGGTCAGAGCGACCATCGAATCGTTTGTGTCGCTCAAGGAAAATAATGCAGACCATCCGCCGAAAGGCTCGCTGCGCGTGATCCAGGCGAACGCGGTGAGTGCGAAAACGTACATGACTCGTCGTTCGGCTGTTTTCCAGTCGCCAACTTCAGGCAAATCGACGCCGCCGCTGTATCGTAGATTCCGGGTAAGCCAAAGACCGACGATGGGTAGGAAAACGAGCACCACTGGGACACCCCATGTCATCCAGGTCAAAAAGGAAATATCCGCGCCGATTTTCTCGCTATAGATCGCCATAAAAGCGACGTTGGGGGGCGTTCCAATGGGTGTGCCGATACCGCCAACGCTGGCGGCGTAGGCAATGCCGAGCAACAGCGGAACGGGAAGTGCCGGGTCGCGCGCTTTTTCGATTACCGCCAGTGCGACTGGCAGAAGCATCAGCGTGGTGGCTGTATTAGAAATCCACATCGAAAGCAGTGCGGAGGCTGCCATGAAGCCGAATACGAGACGACGGCTGCTGGTGCCACCGAATGCGCGTACCATGGTTAGAGCGACGCGCAAATGCGCCCCGCTTTTTTCCATTGCCGTGGATAGAATGAATCCGCCCAGTAATAGCAAAACCAGGTAATGCCCGTAGGCGGCCGAGGTTTGTTCCATGGAGAGCACGCCGCTCATTGGCAATGCAATCAGGGGGATTAGCGACGTGACAGGTATGGGGATNGGTCCAAANATCCACCAAACCACNCAGATNATGGCAACNCNNAACGTGATTGCNGCNTCCCAAGAGAANCCGCTCGTNANAAGTAAGAAACCGGCGGCGAACGCCAGAATCGGACCCAGCCAGAGCGAATGGGATGTGAGGGGNGAATTCATGGGTAGCCGCCAAGATTGCCGGATCGGATAGCGGATGGAAAGCTCGGCGGGCAGTTTTTACTGGTATGACNTGGAAACCACGGGGANCGATCCGAAACACGATAGGGTCGTTCAGTTTGCGGGTCTTCGTACCGACCTAAACCTTGAGCCCGTCGAANAGCCTTTCGTGACCTACGTNCGATTAGCTCCCGAAATATTGCCAAGCATCGAAGCGACGTTAATTACCGGCATCACTCCGGNNCGAACGGAACAAGGAGCGAGCGAGTGGCAAGCGTTGAGCGAAATTAATGACCGTTTTTCCGCGGCGGGAACTTGTGTAACGGGGTACAACAATATTCGTTTTGATGATGAATTCATCCGCTACGGTTTNTANCGAAATCTTCTCGATCCNTATGNTCGCGAGTGGCGCGACGGNAATTCTCGGTGGGATCTCATCGACCTCGTNCGCGCTNCNGGGGCNTTNCGACCNGACGGCTTGGAATGGCCGTNGCGGGACGGNACGCCGGTTTTTTCGCTTGAGCAGATGGCCCGGGCGAATAAACTCCAGCATGAAAACGCGCACGATGCGCTGTCCGACGTTGAGGCAACGTTGTCATTAGCCCGTGCCATTAAATCTCGCCAACCCGAGCTCTACGCATATGCCCTGACGCTGCGTCAAAAAAACACGATCGGGGAACTACTGTTGCCTCTGGGTGAACGGATTTGTGTGCACGTGTCAGGTATCTATCGAAACAGTCGTTTTTGTCTTGCGCCCATTGTTTCGNTTGCTCGCCANCCCACCATAGANAATCGGGTTATCGCCGTCGATCTGGCTGGCGACATTGATTTTATCTGTGAGAGCTCGGTCGAAGAAATCCGGGANGCGGTATTTACCCNNNTNGAACGACGCGGNCNNGNNGTCGNNCGCCCGCCNCTTGTCACCGTGGCATTTAACCAGNGCCCTTTCNTCGCACCGATTTCGGTNNTTCGAAAGGCCGATGCGGANCGCTTNCAGNTNGACTTGTCGNNNTTACAGCGGGCTCAAGATGCCTTGANNAANTGNCCCGATCTGGCGGAGCGCGTCNGCGCCGTNTACNTAGATGATGAGCNTGACNCNCCGAGTGATCCCGAATACGCGCTNTACGATGGCTTCATTAATGATGCGGACAGGCGCTCCAGCGAGCGTTTGCAACATGCTTTGCGAAATGGAAACGCATGGATAAATGGAGAATTTACGGACCCGCGATTGACCACCTTATCGCAGCGATTGAAAGCGCGCGTCCGGCCTGACGAAATGGACGAAAAAGAGCGTCGGGCACACTTAGATTTTGTTCGACAACGGCTTGCGGGCGCGACCAATAAGCTTGACGCGTTCATGCTTGAACTCCAAATTTGCCAGNAGAANGGCAGTCNGGACATGCGAGACAGCAAGNTTGTAGAGGCGCTGATCAGCCACGCGGAAAATCTTCGANCTTTGTACGTCGAGAACGCCTCCAATGGATGAGTGCGTTCGACTTGAAGATGTGGGCAAGCAGTTCGACGGTCAATGGGTGTTTCGACACGTCTCGCTCACGCTTCCTCAGCGTCAAACAACNGCCATCGTNGGTGAAAGCGGATGCGGTAAAACCACCTTNTTGCAATTNATTAACGGTGTGGTGAGCGTGGATGAAGGCGTTTTGAGCGTCTTGAACGCGCCGATTCCCGAGACGGGTCTTCCGGCATTCCGACGAAAGATTGGCTACGCCGTTCAGGGCGCGGGTTTGTTTCCGCATATGACGGTGCAACANAACGTTGATCTGATGGCCCGCCTTGAGGGTTGGCCCGAATCTAAAATCCGAAATCGAGTTNGAAGGCTTTTCGAGCTGATGGGTTTGGATTCGGCTCTCGGTACGCGGTATCCGTATCAACTTTCGGGTGGCCAACAACAGCGTGTTGGCTTGTGTCGGGCGATGATGCTTGAGCCTCCGCTGCTGCTTTTAGATGAACCGTTTTCGGCGATTGATCCAATTACGCGCGAGGAAATTTATGGCCACTTTGANGTTTTGCAGCAACAAGAAAGCGTAAGTGCATTATTNGTCACGCATGATCTTCGTGAAGCCGTCCGGCTCGCGCAGTTTCTGGTGTTCATGGGCAGTGGCCAGATACTTCAACANGGCGAAACGGCCTCGGTGATTGAATCCCCGGCGTCGGAGTCCATTCGACGACTTATCGAGACGCAACTTTGAAACGACTGGTGGTTACGGTGGCGTTGTTTGGTTGGTTGCCGTTGTTTGCCGGTGAGCCGATTGTTGTGGCAAGTAAGAACTTCACTGAAAGCTATCTCCTTGGAGAANTCATTGCCCAACGGCTAGAGCAAGCGGGCATGGAGGTTGANCGCCGCTTCGGTCTNGGNGGCACACTGATTTGNTTTGAGGCATTGCTAGCAGGCGAAATTGACGTCTATGTCGAATACAGCGGAACGCTGGAGCAAACCATTCTCAAACTTGGGCAACGTACGTCGATTCTTGGACTTAACGAGCACCTCTTATCNCGCGGGCTATCGCTACTCTCTCCTCTCGGATTCAACAACACGTACGCCATTGCNGTGCGCAAAGAGGTTGCTGAAGAGTTCTCTTTAGAACGGATATCGCAGTTAACAGATTACCGTGACCTGCGGGTNGTGGTTTCTCACGAATTTCTTGAGCGTGAGGACGGATGGCCAGGGATGCGGCGCGTGTATGGGTTTGATTGGATTCCCGAAGGCATCGAGCACGGTCTTGCNTACCAGGCGATGGCTGACGGATCCATCGACATTACTGACGCGTATTCAACCGACGGNGAACTGCAACGGTATGATTTGACAGTGTTGGCGGACGATAAGGCCTTTTTNCCCACCTATCTCGCGATCCCCTTAATTCGAGATGATCTGTCGCCGCGAGCGCAGGCTGCGATCGAGGATTTAGCCGGTACTTTGGATGATTCGTCGATGGCGTCCCTTAACGCNTCGGTTGTTTTCGAGGGAGAGGATTTCGCATCTGCGGCAAGGAACCACCTCAGATCCATTGGTTTTGATGTTGCCGATGGGGGATCGAACACGTTCGACGACTTGATTCGTAACACACAGCGNCATNTGTGGCTTACAGCCATCGCGTTGTTGACAGCGACCGTCGTCGGGATCGTCCTCGCGTTGGCNGTATTCCAAGTGGCCTGGATATCCAACGCCGTGCTTTATGTCGCGGGCCTTCTACAAACAATCCCGTCGATTGCGCTGTTGGCTCTGATGATCCCGATTTTTGGTATAGGGATGTTGCCTGCCGTGATGGCGTTGTTTTTATATTCACTGCTCCCGATCGTTCGCAATAGCGTCACTGCGNTGGCGACGGTGGACCCGGTATTGCGACGCGTCGGAAAGGCCATGGGATTAACTCGATACGATGAGATTCGATACGTCTATGTACCGCTTGCCATGCCAGCCATATTAGCCGGCGTGCGCACCGCCGCCGTGATTAGCATTGGTACTGCGACGCTCGCTGCCTTTATCGGGGCAGGGGGANTGGGCGATCCAATTGTTACTGGGCTCGCGCTCAACGATACGTCGCTCATATTGCAGGGAGCGATACCCGCAGCAGTACTAGCAATCGCGACCGAGCTAATGTTTGAAGGTATTGAACGCGTGCTCGTTCCACGCCATCTTAAGGTTCTTGAACAGCCGCGCTAAGACGCTGTATTGAGGATCATCGACCCCTGCCTCGGAACAGTCGTGCTGTCATGGATGGCCGTAGGTCTGATAGGTTTAGGCTTCACGCTAGAGGAATCCAATTATGGAAATTAATCGAATGTCCACCCTCAGAATCGCGTCGTCGGTTTTGGTGGCCTTAGCTGTGTTCGGGCAGGCGGATGTCGTCACCAATATCCGGGATGCGACCCGACCGGACGCAGACACCGTCCGCGACGCTGGTCGCAAGCCGACAGACGTCATCCATTTTCTTGGAGTACAAGAGGGTGCCATCGTNATGGATGTTATGGCATCGAGCGGCTACTACACGGAAGTCTTGGCGCACGCGGTTGGAAGCCAAGGGACCGTCTACGCACAAAACTCGCCAATGATGTTGAAATACAGGGATGGGTTCTACGACAAGGCCCTGACCCAACGGCTGAAGGACGGACGTCTTGCGAACGTGGTCCGGCTTGATCGCGATATGAGCGATTTAGGTATTCCGTCAGCGACCGTGGACCTCGCGATGACGGCACTCAACTTCCATGACATTTACAACAGTGCTGGTGAGGCTGCAGCCCTGGAGTTCATGTCCGACGTGTATGGCGTGTTGAAACCGGGCGGCGTGTTTGCCGTGATTGACCACGTAGGAAGTGCCGACGGCGATAACAACCGTCTCCATCGGATGGATGAAGCGGTTATGCGCGAACTGATCGCGCGTTCAGAATTTCAACTCGATGCGTCGGGAGATCTTTTGCGAAATCCGAAGGATGATCACACCGGCGGTGTCTTTGCGCCCGATCTGCGGGGCAACACCGATCGCTTTCTGTTTCGTCTCAGGAAACCCAAGTAAAGCGGTCGTGGAAGGANGTATTTGTCGCNATGAGNATTGACCTTTACACCTTTGCAACGCCGAACGGCCGCAAGATTTCTATTGNCTTGGAGGAGCTCGGGCTGNCGTATAACGTGCATNCGGTGCATATCGGTCGTGACGAGCAATTTGCACCAGACTTTTTGCGAATCAGCCCGAACAACAAGATTCCCGCCATCGTCGATTCAGAGAACGGTCGTACTATGATGGAGTCGGGTGCGATCCTTTTGTATTTGAGCGACAAAACGGGCCAGCTCGCAGGGGATGATCCATGGGTGACGATGGAGTGGTTGATGCTNCAGATGGCCAGNGTCGGCCCGATGCTGGGCCAAGCCAATCACTTTTTGCATTTCAATTCAGGTAAGTCGGAATATGCGGAAGCGAGGTATGCGGATGAGGCACGCCGTTTGTACAGTGTGCTCGATCGGCGCTTAGGGGAAGTCGNCTACCTTGCAGGGAGCTACAGCATTGCCGACATCGCGACGTGGCCGTGGATAGCGCGGTGGCCTTGGCANCGGATTGACTGGGACGAATTGCCAAATTTGCATCGGTGGTATACCGAGATCGCAAAGCGCCCGGCGGTCGTANCGGGCTGGGATGTCCCAGTAGCTACCGGTGATATTCCGATACCGTGAGCCAGTGCGAGACTTGGTCAATTCACGCTCGGGTGGAAAGCGGCCTGGAGCCTACAACACGATGGGAGTGGTGCCGTGAAACGTAAAATCGACATGCAGACAGCGGTTACGCCTGCGAAGTTCGCGCACTTTGTATTACGCGTTCGCAATATTGAAAAATCCCTCGACTGGTACCAAAAAGTTCTCGGCATGTCGATCGTGCACGACGCGGGTAACCTGGCGTTCCTGACGTACGATGACGAACACCATCGACTAGCGTTGGCGAAGACACCGGTCGAGACGGAGACCGTGCGCGGAAGCCCAGGCCTTGACCACGTTGCGTATACGCTTGCGACGCTCGGGGAGCTATTAGGAACGTATGCTCGTCTCAAATCGTTGGATATTGAACCGGTGTGGCCNGTCAACCACGGACTCACCACGTCCCTCTACTATGCGGATCCGGATGGCAATCGCGTCGAGTTTCAAGTGGAGAACTTTGATTCAACCGAGGAACTGAACGCGTTCATGCGATCATCGGNCTTTGCCGAGAATCCGATCGGGGTCGAGTTCGATCCCGATCGACTACTAGAACGCTATTGCAATGGCGATTCGTTGCACGAGTTGCGTATGCAAGGTTCCGCATAACCTACGCGCTCGAATAAACGGGTGTTTATTCCNCAAACACCAACGTTTTCAGGGTCGATGTCCGTTCCTTGAGCTCTGCTCCCTCGAGCGTGATTGCAGGGCCGGCACTCCAAACTGGCGCCGGCCAACCAGCATCATCTTCTCGCCGGCCGATGACGTGTATGTGCAATTGCGGCACCATGTTTCCGAGAGCGGCGACGTTGATTTTGTCGGCACTGGNGTANGTGNGNAGGGCNTNGGACNNGATTTCNANCTCGGTAAACGCTTGTTCGCGGTAGGTTGCCGGCAGGTCGTGAAGATCGCGNAGNCCGTCAATGCGAGGCACNAAAATCAGCCANGGNAAACGNGCATCGCGCATCAACAATACCGAACAGAGGTCGAGGTTCCCAAGTTGCTCACAGTCGGCGAGCAGTTGCTTATGAATGTTGAAACTCGTGCTCATCGTTTTGGGTATCCGCCGACCCAAATCGGACTTGACCAAGCCATCGCATCGTTGGCCTGCAACACGCGCACGTAGTAATAATCGCCGTGACCGTCTCCTAGGTCATCGAATTCAAACTGGACGTCGTCTGGTCCATCAGTCACCACGGACCTNAATGAAATGGTGTCGACGTAATCATCCTGTGCTAACGAGGTGGTCATGTGACCGTCTTTCATCGCACTGAATGCNAACGTGACCGATGANGCGGGAATATTTTGGGGCGGGCGGAAGATGGGTGGTGCGCCTCCGAACTCACGTGCGGCTGCCAGTTCAATGTCAATGTGACCGGTGCGACGGATGTTCTCGAGATCGAGCACGATCGAGCTCGTGTCTCCACGTGTGAGGGTCGAAAATTCAAGCGTTTGGTCGTCGAGCACCTTCAGTGANTGTGNGTCGATNTTGTGAAAGTCGGTGCCCGAGACCTCTNTCAGGGTGGCACCGGTCAGGCGTAAGGTTCCTTGCCAAAGTCGCCAGCCGCGGGGATTGTCGCCGCGGTTCGTGGGCTCTGAATCGGACTGAAAGGTGACGTGAAATGTCCCGGACGATGACACTCTCTTTGCGTCGTCTTGCAGATAGTCCTGTTTCCAAATGGCCTCGTCGTTTCGAAAAACAGTAACGGTGTCGATGGGCGCCGTTCCGACGATCCGCCCGCGGAGTTTTCGTTCTTTGGAAAAGCGCGCTCTCTGACCCATCTCGACTCCGTTCAGGGTGAAATCCAGGATAATGCGATCACCGGTGGTGGCATAAGATGCCAGGTCTTTCATCGCATCGAATAGGTTATCCCTTGATTTTCGCGCGGCACGGAGTGCCCCTAAGCCACCGCGCTGCGAAAGCCCACCCCCTTTTGGCGCGGTATAGCCCGGCTGACTTAGGTGGTTATCGCTTGCGGCGGTAAATCCGACTTGGTGCCCCTGCTTGAGGTACATACGGCCGAACCATTCGAATGTTCCGTGTTGCGACATAACCTCGATCAGAGGCTCCAAAAGAGGATCGTTGAGCCGGTAATCGCCCGCTTGATGGGCATGGGGAATGACCACAACGTCGGCGGGATCGTGCTGAGTACGGAGGCCTTGGTACAGTTTTGATAGCGTCCCGTGGGTTTGCGCGGGAACCCGGCGTCTTCCTTGGGTGTTTCGAAACAGAACGTTGTGATGGCCCCCCTGAGTGTTCCTGATGGTCCACTCGTAACCGAGAAAAGCGATAAATTCGTTATCGACCGAATACGTCTCGACATTGTCACGTAACACTTCCCACTCGAAATCATCGAGCCAGATGTCGTGTTCGGAGTGGGTGACGTAATCAAGTCTTGCGTCGTCACGCGCCCATGTCATGAAGCGTTCGGGCGTGCCCACTCCTTCGGCGAAGCCCGAGTGACCGTGCGTATCGCCCCAATAAATACGGCGTTTAGGTTCACGTTCGACCAAGATCGGGTTTCCGCTACCGGTGATGGAGCCGTCGGCCGATCGCACACTGATACGGTAGACTCCGGCCGCATCGAGTCGAACGTCGTGGATCACGTGAATGGCTTCGGACGACGCCGGAATCTCGGAAAGAAGGTTGCCATTCAATGACACCTGCCACGAAGGTAACGGACCTGTTGCCCGGTTATAGAAACCGTCTTCGGCACGCACCGAGATACTAAAGGGTTCGTCGATAGCGACGACGGAGGGGGCGAAAGCGTGCACGCCCGCGACGCTCGTCCCGGCGACGATGATTGGCTGAATCGGCAGCGACATAAAATTCTCGCTGCCATCGAAATCGAGATACACGGGCAGCGGCATTCGGTCGCTAGAGACATCGGACATAAGGAAACCGGTGCTACCTCCGGACTTGTCGCCGTAGGTCAGCGTGACGATATCGCCAGAACTTAGACGACCTGAGGCGATACGAAAAACGAGCGTTTGACGGGCATTTCTGAAACCGCCGTGCATGCCTGAAAGCGGGAAGGTGCCGTGGGTGAATTCGACACGGGGGTTCGACGAGCGGATGCTGATGTAATTTGCAGCCGTCGGGTCGGTCGCTTGTAACTTCCCGTAATTGGGCATGAAGTGGCGTCCGATGAGGAAACCACCACCCGCCTCAATTGCTTTGGTGCCAACCGTAAACGATTGTTCGATGGTGACAAAAGACCGTGCCTCGAACGGTCCCAGATTTGCAACAAGGGTCCCGAATGCGCTGGGGTTTTCATCTCGGAGAGTGAACTCGCGAATCATGCGATCGAACTGGGCAAAGCGATTATTTGTGGCGGTTAACGGGTATGCGGACATTTGCGAAATCGACTGTGTGGCGTTGACGGGTACATATCCACCGGAGAGAGCATATGCATTCAACCAATCCCAAAGCGTTCGGAGACGTGGTTTGATGTTGAAGAGATCCGTCGGTGTGTTGGATGCATTGACCTTTAACGTCTCCACGCGCGACCGCAATTCATCTGAAAGATAATCGGGAGGATTCTCGGCCGCAGACGCTCCGGCCGTCACCCATATGGCGGCCGTAAACACTAGGAATAATGGGCGATACATGCGCAATTTGATCTCCTTCTACAAACAAACGCCGTTCTTTGAGCCAAGTCAACGTACCGTATTAGCGTCATGTTGCTAAAAGCGCCCAGCTCTCTATAGTAACGGCTATTGAAAATAGCACTTGGTGGGGACTTTACATGAGTGAAGCCGAAAAGCTTGGCCCTGACTACGAGCTTGATTTAGGTTGGATGGACCAAACAGGTCCTTGGGACACTCGTGCGGAAGAGAGCAAAAACGGTCTTACGCTCGCTGATATTCAAGTCGGTGAATACGGGCGGGTACCGGACGAGAGCGATAATCAGACGGGGCGTCCTCGCGGTGCAGCGGCGCGATCGGGTAGCTATCGAATTGGTAACTATGCTGTTCGTACCAAGAGTGAGATTTGGTTAGACAACGCTTCGTTTTTGTATGAAGAGGCGCTGCAACGTCAGTGGAGTTCAGCGACCGATGTTCCTTGGCACACCATTGAGCCGCTCCCTGACGATATCGAGCAAGCGCAGTGCCAGATGGCCACGTTTCTGACGGAAGTCGAATTTGTTGCAGGCGACGTTCCGGCACGGTGGGTCTCGCAGACCACGCCCGATTTTTTCGAGGCGCGGCAGCTACTAACGGCGCAAGTCATGGATGAGTCCCGTCATATGGATGTATTTCGTAAACGGGCGATGGCCAACGGTGGCGGACTGATGGCGGCAACCGGTGCGACGTCGGGGTTCGTCGGCAGTATTGATTTGTCTCGAGATTTCACGGAGATGTCGGCGCGACTGCACATCTCTGGAGAGGGGGCAGTACTCACGATTTTCCGTATGGGCGAACTGATGGCGTACAACGACGCCGAAAAAGCGATGTACCGGCTTTGCGCGCAGGATGAGGCTCGCCACGTAGCGTACGGTGTCATGCACATGCGATACATGGCCGAAACAGCTCCCGAACGTCACGAGGAAATTAATTGCTATTTTGATGAAGCGGAAGCGGGCATCCTCTCGGGATCTGCAAACCCAGCGGGACAGGCTCCGATCTTGTCTGAGCCGCTAGCTATTCTCTTGGGTGGTGGGATCGCCAAGTTCGATGAGGGTTTCAAGAAACTCGTAGCGCTCCGGCGGCGCCAGATTCAAGAGTACAAAAAGCGGGTGGTTTCCGCTGGCTTCGGCGCTCGGTTTGAAAACGGACGTTCCCGGATCAACGAAATTCTTGAACAGGCTGCCGCTGCGTAATATCGCTTCGCGCGAGAAACAAGGCTTGCGTATCCTCAACGGAAGTATTTTGGGAGACCTCTAAGTTGGTGAAGGCAGTAAAGGCCGCGGCGAAAGCGGTCAAATCTCCGCACGCTGAGACGGTTCGAAAAGCCGTGGCGGCTCCGATGCTGGAAGTTCCAGAGCCGAAACTCACCTGGATGAATAAATCTAGGCAATGGGGTGTGAGGGTCAAGCCGGGAAAGAAAGGTTTGACGTTGGGTAGTTTGAACGTCGGTATTTATGGCGAAATTCCGATGGATTGGCCAGATCAGACACGTAATCCGCGGGGTGCGATCGGCCGCAAAGGCATGCCGCCCGTCGGGTACATGCTTCGAAGCAAATCGCAAGTATGGGCTGACAGTGCAGCGGATCTTTACGAAGAGGCAATCCAGCGACGTTGGGCACCCGCAACGGACGTACCTTGGAACACCGTCAAGCCTCTACCTGACGATCTGGAACGCGCCGTATGTCAGGTCAATACGGAATTGTCGCAATACGCAAATGTCGAAATCGAAGTGATTTCGGCCTGGCAACACCAGATGGTGTATGGGTATCACGAGGTCAAACAGTATCTGGCGACAGCGGGGTTTGACGCAGCGCGCCATTACGAGGTTTTTCGTAAGCGGGCACTGATCAATGGTGGCGGCTTAGGTCTCGAGGGACCCGGTCAAGTCAATCGCATGATTCTGGAAAGTCGCGGGGGTTGGACTGAAGCGGTTGTGTATCTGGTGTTGGTGCGCGGTTTGCTAACCCAGACTATTCTTCGGTATCTGGAGCGTTACGCTTCTAACGAGGCGGAGTCTTTCATCTACCGGAACGTGCTGCAGGATAAGGGTAGGTTACTGACGTACGGCCTCGATCACCTGAAATTTGCGATTGCACATAACGAGGACCAAAAACAGATCATTGCAACCCTTCTGGCTATCGGGGATGGATTATTCATCCGTGATTTTAACGACCCCGTTCTTCGCGAAGCCTTGGCCATCATTTTTGGGGGCAGCATCGATGGAGCTCGAGGAGCAGGGATGGACGTGTACCACGACATGATGCGTGCGTATATCAGCACCCATCTTGAGTATTGCCAGTGGTTGGATGTCCCCCGCAGGATCCCGGAACAACTCGAGCAATACGCTCCGCAGGATTAGGCGTGACCGCATTTCCTTCCGTCGAATGGTTTGACGATGTCCGCAATATTTTCAATAACGAAGACTCTTTTCGGGGTGGTGGCGGCGGACAGTGCAACTGTGTCGCGGGAATCAAAGTGGGTAATGAAATTTTTGTATTAACGTTTGAGGGGTTTGAATGTGCTGGCGCTCGACAAGCCAGTCTGGGCGATCTCGATGAAGTGGATTTTTACTTGGATATGGAAATTCTGGAATGGCAGGCCATGATCGAAAATATCCGTCAGAACGGACATGCGGGTCTGGGATATACCCTCAACACCTTGGATTTGGATCGCGACGAGCGACTCGCGACGTCAGTGCACGGTGATCAGTATCGCGAAGATTTGTTTTTTCGTTACAACCAGACTTTGCAGTATTTTTTTGATGCGTCGTCTCGGATTGCGACCGAATTTGCAAGGTAAGGGGACTATATGGCCGCGTTAGATTGGTTAGAGACCGCGAGCGATCGTCTAAATAACGACTCGGCGTATCGAGACCTCGGTAATGCCGACGTCGATATTGCATTTCGGGCCGGGAAGGTCATTAGACGCGTTCGGTTTGACGCATTCTCAGTAGGAGAAGTTGAAACGATCAATGAGGCCGCCCTTCGGGACGTGGACGTTGTGATCGACATGCCGGCACGCGATTGGACCAATTACCTCAAACGGCGTAACAAAGGCAATGGACCGTCGCTCAGTGGCCTCGATGTGGAGCGTAGTATTGTGAGTGCGCGTTCGCCCATCGAGCGGCTAAAGTTCGATCGATTTCAGCGTTCAATCCAAGCGTTAGTAGATGAAGGCGCACGCGTTGTTGCATCATGAAGGGCAGCTTGCCTAACCCGGGTCCGTGCATGTAACGATGCCTGTTTACGAATATCGTTGCGATTCCTGCCGAGAAATTACGACTGTATTTGGTGCCGTTTCCGACAAACTCGATCATGTGACGTGCGAGTCATGTGGTGTCGTTAAAGCGCACCGCATCGTTTCTCGTCCTTCTGTTCGACTCTCGAACTTGTCGAAGCTTGAACGCTTGGACCCGAAATATGACAATCAAATCGATCAAGCTATTGCCCGCAACCCCGCCGCTGATCCGGACCGCTTGATTAATCGGCGTGGTGATATTTCGAAAGGCCGGGATAACGACTGATCCGGGTGCTGCTAGCGGGTGTCGTGCCAACGTAAGCGCTAACGATTGGTGCGGGTCGCACCCGCCGCGAGTCGTTTCTTTCCAACGATAGGGAGTTGCATGGGCTGGTTAGTTCAACACTGGGTCGCGGTCGTTTTGTTTGCGGGCTACACAACGCTGTTGATTTTTCACGCGCGTACTGGCTTGAAGGCGAGTGACACGATGGGCGAGTACTTTGTCGGTGGTCGTCGGTTCGGCGGCGCGGTGATTGGTATTTCTTTTTTCGCGACGTTTGCGAGCACCAATAGCTACATTGGGCATGCCGGCAAAGGATATACCTACGGTGCGCCATGGCTCGTCTTTGCGGTGCTCATTGTTATGGCGACATGGTTATCGTGGCGACTCGTTGGTCCGCGGCTACGCTATTTCACGTCTGCTTTGGAATCGGTGACTGTCCCAGATTTTCTTGCGGTTCGCTTTGCCAGTCCAAGTCTGCGAGCTCTCACCGGACTCGTGGTCGCTTTCTCGAGCCTTTTATATCTGATCGCGATATTCAAGGGTGCGGGAAATCTTTTTCAAGTGTTTTTGGGTATCCCGTACACATCCGCGGTCGGCGTGACCTTGGTGATCGTCATGGCGTACACNTCGGTGGGGGGCTTCCATTCGGTGGTACGTACGGACGTGGTACAGGGAATCCTTATGGTGGTTGGTTCCGTGCTGATATTTGGGTTTGTAACTCACGCAGCNGGTGGCATCGNNAGCNTCACNACCTTGTTCGATCGGCCCGATACCGAGCATCTATTCTCGCTCAATGCCGAGCTTCCGTTNGCGGTACTTTTTGGTATTGCTATGGCCGGATCTCTGAAGCTCTTAGTCGATCCCCGGCAATTATCGCGCTACTACGGATTAAAGAATGCGAGCGGATTACGCGCGGGTATCTGGATTGCCGTCGTCGGTATTTTGCTCATTCAATTCTCGCTCTTTCCGGTCGGCTTATACGCCCGGATGCTGTTGGAGGGCATCAGTGATACGGATCTTGTTGTACCAATGCTGGTGAACGACGCGAATGTGTTTCCAACCTTCGTCGCAGATTTTCTTGTTGTGGCGATTACCGCGGCAGCGATGTCGTCGATGGACAGTGTTTTGCTTGTCGCGGGGTCCGTCCTTTCGCGTGATGTGGTGGGGTCGTTCCGGAAAGTGGCGGGATCAGAGGGCGTGCGTTGGTCGCGGTGGGCTATTGTGGGCGTTGCTTTGACGGCGGCATTGATTGCGTTGAATCCGCCGGGGGACATCGTCGAAATTACGATTTTTTCGGGCAGTTTGTACGCGGTTTGTTTTGTTCCTACCGTGATTCTTGGATTGCACTGGGATCGTGGTGATGGCGTGAGCGCGGTGACATCTATCCTTGTCGGCATAACCGTGCTTTGCGTCTGGTTAGCTCTGGGTTTCGATGACTTCATTCACGAAGTGTTTCCAGCGTTGTTCGCGTCAATTGGCAGCTATGTAGTGATGGCGCTTTCACGGCCACCAGTGGATGATCCTAAGGTTCGAGAGATCTTTGCCGGTTTTTTAAGCGACGGGAGTTCAGACGGTGCCGCGACTTCGTAAATCGGCGGTTGCAGCCATCATTCCTGAGCTATGGACGTAGCAACCCGCCCTTTTTGATACTGGGACCGTAGCGTCTATGTAGTATTGACCGATGACAAAATGATCAACCCGTCGCCCGAGTGTACGAGTTTTTCTTGGGTGACGAACGGGTTGCTGGAGGGCAGCAATGGCAGGTCCACTCGACGGAATTCGGATCGTTGACTTCACGACGATGATTGCAGGTCCATATGCCACCATGATTCTTGCCGATCAAGGTGCAGACGTTATTAAGATTGAAGCGCCAATACGGAGCGATCACGTTCGGCGCGCCGGATACGGTCAGCGTAATTTTTCTGCGGCGTTCTTGAACAACAATCGAAACAAGCGCTCGATTTCTGTGGATGTGAAAGCCGATGCTGGTCGTGAATTGATGTTGAAACTCACACAACACGCCGATGTGTTTGTCCAAAACTTTCGTCCTGGCGTGATGGCCCGGCTCGGGATTGATGAGCCGCAACTTCGGACCGTTAACCCGGGACTAATTTATGTGTCCATGAGTGGTTGGGGAGAGTCCGGACCGTATGCGCATAAGCCCGTTTACGACCCGATCATTCAAGCCCTCTCAGGCCTCGCCAGTGTCCAGGCTGGATCAGATCAAGCGAGGCCTCGGCTTATCCGGACGATTTTGCCCGATAAGTTGACGGGCATCACCGCAGCACAAGCGGTCACGGCGGCGCTGGTTGCACGTGGCCGTACTGGACAAGGGCAACATGTACGATTGTCCATGCTTGATGCGGTCGTTGCGTTTATGTGGTCCTCGGACATGGGTGGACAAACGTTTGTGGGTAAAGAAGTTAGTTCCGCGAGGGCCGCAACCTTTATTGACTTAATTTACGAAACGAAGTCCGACTACATCAGTGTTTCGGTCATGAGCGACGAACACTGGCGGGGTCTTTGCGAAGCGGTTGGCCATCCAGAGTGGCTTGAAGATGATCGCTTTAAGACCGCGGCGGGTCGTGATCGCTATGCCAACGACCGCTTGGAATTAACGCAAGAGGCACTCCTTGAAAAAAACGCGGACGAGTGGCTTGAAATTCTAGACTCCGCGGGTGTCCCGTGTGCGCCGGTGCTTAAACGACATGAAATGATTCATCATCCGCAGGTTGAGGCGAGCGGAATCGTGGTGGAAACGGAACACCCCCATGTGGGTCGTTTGCGACAAGCGCGTAACGCGGCCCGTTTCGACGCGACGCCGACTGAGATACGCCTCGGGGCGCCACACCACGGGGAGCATACGCGGGCGATTATGAGTGAACTTGGATTTAGCAACGCCGAAATCGATGGTTTGATCGCGGACGGTGTAATTGGCGACTTTCAGTTAGCGGCTGGGTCGTCGACCTAGGATGTGGGTGGGCGTTTGTCCCGTAGAACCGTGTACAGGATTGTGGCGATCGCAATTACCGCCAGCGAAGCCCATGCTTCTGCAGGGCGTAAGCTCATAATGTGAATCAGTGTCCAGCCCGTCAGCGCTAGAAATAACAAGGGTGGTAACGGATAAAAAGGGATTTGATACTCGGGACCAGGAGCCCGTCCTTGCCACCGCAGGATGAAGACTCCCAATACCGTCACGAAGCTATTTAGACCGAGGGCGAAGCCGGCGAATACGAGAATAAAGTCGAACGACGCAGTCGCAATAAATATGAGCGTTAGTGCGGACTGAGTTAGCACGGCGATGAAAGGTACGCCGGCCTGATTGGTTCTTGCGAAGCCCCGCAGTTTGCTGAAATCCTGGCCTAGCACCAGGATCACTCGAGGACCGGCGAGCGTCAGAGCGCTCAGTGTTGAGATAAGGAGCACAGCCAACATGACGCCCATTAATGCAGCACCGTTACGACCAAAAACGTAGTTTGCGGAGACGTAGCCGATTTCAACCCGACCGACCATAAGATCTATGGGCGTCGTCACCAGAAATGTGAAATTAAGGAGCAGGTAGAGGCACAACACGATCAGTGTTCCGTTGCCCATTACACGCGATAACATTTCCCCGGGTTTTTCAAATTCGTCCATCATGTAGGTGACGGAGTTCCATCCGGTATAGGCGTAGTACACGTAAATGAGGGCGACTGCAAAAGCGCCGCTGGTTATCAGCGGCAGCCGATCCAAGGAGGGTGAGAAATTGATTGGTTGGAGGACGGGTACCCAAAACCATGCAGCTACGCAAAATGAAACGATCAACGCAATCTTCACGAAAGTCGTTGCTCTTTGGACGCGGGCACCGGCGCGGCGAGTCGTCGTATGAATGCCGGTTAAGGCGAGAATCAAACCGACGGCCCATAGCGTGGGAGATTGACCGGGGAAGGCGCTTGCTACATAGGTGCCAAAGGTTATTGCTATGAGCGCAGACGGTGCTGAAAATCCCATAATGGTTGAGATACAGCCGGAAACGAAACCGGCCGCGGGATGGTATATCCGAGCCAAAAAGTTGTATTCACCCCCCGAACGGGGCAGTACAGCACCCAGCTCGGCATAGCTGACCGCCCCGGCGAGGGCGACGATGCCACCGACGACCCAGAGCAGGAGTAATACGAAGCCGGACTGAATCACCTCGAGTTGAAACCCGAGGCTAGTGAAGACTCCGGTTCCCACCATGCTGGCGATGACTAAAGTCATTGCGGTTCGACGACTGTAGTGAGTTTCGGTGTCCAAACTTTAGGTGCCTTGGGATTGAGGCAACACGGTCCTAATCTGAGCACGCTCTCCCGATAAACGCTAGGGCAGGTGAATTGTGCAGAGGATTCACCGTCCTTCGGATCAAAACGTGTTGGTTACGTTAGTCGCGAGGATACGAGGGCAAGGCTGTAAGATTTTCTCCTCTGGTAAATGCCCGAAAGGACCTCTGCGGTTAATGTGTATTGGGCCAACGAGCAGCTGCCCCTCGCACCGTATACTAGCGATCACTTGCGCCGATGGGACATGTTGATGCATTACGAAAGGCTGGAAGCTCGGTTTAGCAAGATCAACAATCTAAACCACGCGGTTGCGATGTTGTCTTGGGATGATGCTGCGGTCATGCCGCCCGGCGGCGGGGTCGTGCGCGCAGAGGCGTTGGCAACACTAAACGGCGTACTACACGGTGAACTTTCCGCGCCAGAAATAGCCGACCTCATCCACGCAACCGCTGACGAACCGCTGGAGGCATGGCAACGGGCAAACGTACGAGAGATGGAGCGATCTTTCGACGCAGCCATGGCAGTGCCAGCAGATCTCGTAACAGCGTACTCAAAAGCAACGTCAATTTGTGAGCAACGCTGGCGGCAGCTCCGTGCCGAAAATGATTTCAACGGCATACTTCCTTTATTAAGCGAGGTCGTGAATCTAACGAGGCATCGGGCACAGTGTCTTGCTGAAGCGAAGGGCTTGGAACTCTACGACGCTCTTTTGGACATATACGAACCCGGATTACGGCAAGCCGATGTTGATCCACTGTTCCGTGTCTTATTGGATTTTCTTCCGGGTTGTATCGATTCCATTCTAGCCAGACAAGAACCCGCGATTCCGATTGAAGGTCCCTTTGCCGAAGACCGCCAGGCGAATCTCGGGCGGGTGATGATGACGCGGTTAGGGTTCGATTTCGAGCACGGCCGACTCGACGTCAGTCATCACCCGTTCTGTGGAGGCGTGCCAGACGATACGCGTATCACCACGCGCTATAACGAAAACAATTTTCTCGAGTCGTTGTTTGGCGTATTACACGAAACCGGTCATGCTCTCTATGAGCAGGGTCTACCGTCCTTGTGGCGCACTCAACCGGTGGGTGGTTCTGGCGGCATGGCCTTGCACGAGAGTCAATCGCTGTTCATGGAAATGCAGGTGTGTCGGAGCCCTGACTTTATTGCGTTCGCGGCACCGCATATTCGCGACGCTTTTGGTGGTGGCAACGAATCGGTGGAATGGTCTGCAGACAATCTACTCCTGCATGTTAGGAAAGTGGGGCGCGGTTTGATACGCGTCGACGCGGACGAAGCCACTTACCCCATGCACGTGATTTTGCGTTATGAGCTCGAAAAAGCGCTAGTAGCTGGCAATCTTGATCCCGCCGATATTCCCGATGCCTGGAACGAAAAAATGCAGTCTTACCTTGGATTGGATACCGAGGGAAACGATGCAGACGGTTGTATGCAAGACGTGCATTGGTTTTCCGGTGCGATCGGCTATTTTCCGACCTATACCCTTGGCGCTCTCGCCGCAGCGCAGCTGTTTAAGGCTGCGATGGAAGCCATCGATGATTTGCCCGGTTTAATTGCCCACGGGGAATTTGATCGCTTGGTTGGCTGGTTACGCCATCAGGTCCATTCTCAGGGCCGTCTTTTAGCGACCGGACCTCTGATCGAAAAAATCACAGGGGAACCGCTAAGTGCACAAGCCTTTAAAGTTCATTTAGAAAGTCGCTATCTCGACTAAATCGTTCTACCCCAACACTTGCGGAGAGCCTTCGGCGCGGATGTCGACAGCGTGGGAGACGTCGTTGACATGAAGGCGCAAGCTCGTCAATCGGCAAGTTTTTCAGGACTGGCCGATGGATGAAATCGTATGGTAGGTGATGAATCCGGGGTTAGATGTGCGTCGAACGTGGCGTACCATCGAGGAATGATCAGGCATCGTTCGATCTATTTTTCGATGGTGGTACTTCTTAGCACATGCACAGATATGGCCGCCGAAGAATCGTTGGAAGCGATACTAGCCGAACCTCTTCCCGCTGAAGCGTATGGCGCGTCCGTGCGGTGCTTGACCATGCGAACCACCAGGCGCATCGAAGTGCTAGATGAAAGTACGCTGCTGATGCGGGGGTCGGGCAGCCGCTCGTGGATTGCTCAGACCTATCAGCGCTGCCGCGGCCTGCGTAACGAGCACTTGCTGGACTTTCAGCAACGCCGTGGCCGTATTTGTAGAGGCGATTCGTTTCGAGGGTTCATGGCGGCGAGCGAACGCGTCGCCGTTACTCCAGTGTGCGGGATTCGTGTGATCTATGAAGTCGATAACGACCAAGTTGCCGCTCTCGGCCACGCGATTCGAGCCAAGCGAT
>PBGU01000041.1 GCA_002719135.1 Gammaproteobacteria bacterium | reverse complement strand
TATATAGACAATACGTTTTGTGCAACCTATGGCGATGGTGTCAGTAGTGTTGATATCAATCGTTTGGTATCATTTCATAAAGAAAAAAAATCTTTAGCCACATTAACATCTGTTCATCCTCCAGAAAGATTTGGAGTACTAAATGTATCAGGAGATTATGTTACAGAATTTCATGAAAAACGTAGTAGTGAACATTCTTGGATAAATGGAGGATTTTTTGTCTTTGAACCAAAAATTTTTGATTATTTAGAGGATGATTCTACTGTCTTGGAAAAAACACCATTAGAAACTTTAGCAAAAGAACGGCAATTAATTTCGTTTAAGCATAATGGGTTTTGGTATCCAATGGACACACTAAGAGATAAAAACCACTTAGAAAAATTATGGGCTTCGGAAAAAGCTCCTTGGAAAATTTGGTAAAATGTCGTCAGAAAATATATTTAACAAAATTTTTAAAAATAAAACAGTTCTAGTTACTGGACATACTGGATTCCAAGGAGCTTGGTTATCAATTTGGTTGAAATCACTTGGGTCAAATGTAATTGGATATGCATTGGAGCCTCCAACACAGCCATCGTTATTTGAAACACTTTCGTTAGAACGTGATATTAAACATGTAATTGGTGACTTGCGTGATAAGGAAAAATTATCTAATATTATTAACCAAAATAAACCGGAAATTATTTTTCATCTTGGAGCGCAAGCACTTGTAAGAAAGTCGTATGATGATCCACTAGAAACATTTGAAACAAACATCATGGGCACTGCAAATCTTTTAGAGTCAATTCGTAAGTGTCCAAGTGTTAAATCTACTGTAATCATGACTAGCGATAAATGTTATGAAAATAAAAAAATGAGTAAGTCTCATGTAGAAGATGATCCAATGGGTGGATTTGACCCATATAGTGCAAGTAAAGGTGCTACTGAACTAATTACATCAGCATATAGAAATTCATTTTTCAAAAATAACTCCAACTTATCGAATATTGCAACTGCGCGTGTGGGAAATGTAATTGGTGGTGGTGATTGGGCAGATGACAGAATAATTCCTGATTTGATAAAAGGTATAATCAAAAATAAAAATCCTGTACTTAGAAATCCTAATTCAAAAAGACCGTGGCAGTATGTTTTGGAACCACTCTCTAGTATTTTGTGGTTGGCGGCAAAAATGTATCAAGAACCGACAAAATTTGATGAGGCGTGGAATTTTGGTCCTACTAGTAGTTCATTAACAGTTAGAGAACTAGCTAATGCTATACTCAAAGAATGGGATACAAATCTAATGTGTGAGATACAAAATAACTCTGACGATATGCCTGAATCAGATATTTTATTACTAGATTCATCAAAAGCGGAAAAAAATTTGGGATGGAAAAATATACTATCTATTGAAGAGGCAATTTTTGAAACTGTTTCTTGGTATAAAAAGAACAAAAATGATATGGAAGAAATTAAACAATTTTCATTAAATCAAATTGAAAATTATGTTACCAAAGCTAAACAAAGAAATACAATCTGGGCCTAAAATGAAATCGTAATGACTGTAAATACAGACACAGAACGGGTGCCATATGGTTTAGCTGTTCATGATCATGAAGAAGAAAATGCAGTTCTGGAAATAATAAGAAATCACAAAACCATCATGGGAGAAAAAGTAAAACAATTTGAAAATGAGATTGCGGTGTTATTTGGAAAAAAATTTGGTGTTATGGTAAATTCTGGTTCGTCTGCAAATTTGTTGACATATGAAATATTGAAGATGCCTGAAAATTCTGAAGTCATTACTCCAATTCTAACTTTTTCTACTACATTATCTCCAATTATAAAAAATAGATTATTACCCGTATTTGTTGATGTAGAACCAGAAACTTATATCGTAAATATTGATCAGATTGAAGAAGCAATTACTAAAAAAACAAAAGCACTAATGATTCCATCATTGTTAGGTAATGTACCAGATCTGGCAAGATTAAGAAAACTGGCAGACGATAACAATCTAATTTTTATCGAAGATTCGGCAGACACTTTAGGAGCAACTTTCGATGGGAAGCCAACTGGTGTATTTTCAGATTTTTCTACAACAAGTTTTTACGGTTCACATATAATTACTGCCGCGGGAGAAGGTGGAATGGTTTGCTGTAACAATAAAAAATGGGAAGAAAAAGGTAGAATAATACGTGGATGGGGTAGAACATCTGCGCTTAATGAATCAGAAAAACTTGAAGAGAGATTCGGTATAGAGTTAGATAAAATTCCTTACGACTCAAAATTTATTTTTGAAGAAATTGGATATAATTTTTTGCCAACTGAAATTAGTGCAGCGTTTGGATTGGTTCAATTAAAAAAACTAAAAAAATTTTCAGAAATACGGCAAGAGAATTTTGATAATTTGTATTCCTTTTTTTTTAATAATAAATTCCTCAAAGTTCCTAAACAATTATCACAAGTAAAAACATCATGGTTAGCGTTTCCATTAACTATTACCTCTAATGCACCTTTTTCTAGATTGGAATTAGTGAAATATTTAGAAACTAATAATATTCAAACTAGACCAATATTTACAGGAAATGTATTGCGGCAACCGGCATTTAAAAATATTAATTATAAAAATCTTGAAAATGACTTTCATGTTTCGAATAATATAATGAAAAATTCATTTTTAATTGGCTGTAATCATGGATTAACTAGTAAGCATATAGAAAAAATTAAAAATATTTTTACAAAATTTCTGAAAAATTTTTAGTTTTTCAATATAGTGATAATTTTTTCACTATCGATGGATAATTGTTCGGTTTAAATCATATCATGCAACTTGTTAATCAATTTCACTAATGAATAAATTATCTTTGTATTCTTTTCTATCTAAAAACGGATACATATCTTCAAGTGGTCTTGATGACATACTACCATCCTTGTTAACCCTTGAAGCAACTGTAGGAATAACTTCTTGCTCTCTAGGAACAATTACATCACATATAACTGGTCCATCATGATTTAAGACCTCCTCTATAACCTCATCTAAGTTATTGGTTTCATTGACTCGAACAGATTTAATTCCATATGCATTTGCAATTTTTGTTATGTCTGGAAAAGATACACCTGATTTTGAGCTTTCACCGATGTATCTCTTTTCAAAATAATTTGTTTGTGAAGTTCGAATTGAATGATAACCATCATTGTTAAGAACAAATAATTTGATAGGAAGGCTATATTCAATCACGGTTTGCAATTCTTGAATATTTTGTTGTAGAGAACCATCTCCAGTAAATGCAATTACTCTTTTACCATTAGTGGCAACCGAAATTCCTATGGCAGCTGGTAAACTATATCCCATTGTTGCCATTGCACTAGATGGGATATACCGTTGGTTTGCATGATTTAATTGAATTGCTTGTGAAACTACATAAAACGTGCCACCCGCGTCAGATACAAAAATATCTCCTTCTGATGAATGTTTACAAACACTGTCTATCAAAAAATATGAATTTATTCCAATGGTAGAATTTTTGTATTCTGGAAGACATACTTTGTATTTCTTCTTCCATAAATTACATTTTTCAAGCCAATTTGAATAATTATTTAGTTTTATATTTTTTAAATTTTCAAGTAATTTTTCTAAGAGATCTTTTGCATCAGCTTGTATAAACAAATCTTTCTTAATCGTCTTCTTCTGGTGTGATGTGTCATCTATATCTATGATAATTTTTTTTGCCTCCCTAGCAAATTGTAAATAATTATACCCGATTACTGTAACATGTAAACTAGAACCAATTGAAATTACTAAATCAGAATTTTGCATTGCAAAATTTGCTGGTCTATCACCTTTAACACCAGTTTTACCTATGTAGTGTTTGTCGTTATGTTTCATTACATCTATTCCTAAATATGGTGTAACTACAGGAATTCCATATTTCTCAACAAATTCATTAAAACATTCAATGGCTCCTGCAATCCTAATTCCTTGACCAGCAATGATTACTGGTCTTTGTGAATTTTTGAGAAGTGTTGATAAATGTTCAATATCTTTTTTATTTATAGCCGGTTTCGTATTTTTTTCTGGAATATATTGTTCTAATTCATCATTAATTTTTGCACTTTGTACATCCATTGGAATTTCTATCCAAACTGGACCAGGCCTTCCTGTTTTTGCTATATGAACTGCTTTTTCCAATTCATAACGAATTTTTTCTGGTCTGTTAATGGTTACAGCATACTTAGTAATTGATTTTATAATTGGTATTATATCAAGTTCTTGAACTCCAAACTGCCTCAAATTTTTAATTCCCGAATTTGCTGATGCTTCAGATTTTTTTACCTGACCTGAGATAAATAAACATGGAACTGAATCTTGCCATGCTCCAGCTAAACCTGTAATTGTATTAGTGCTTCCAGGTCCAGTTGTAAAAATTCCTACTCCAAAATTTTCTGTTGCCCTAGAATAAGCTTCTAAAGCCATTGAAGCTGTTTGTTCGTGATGAGGACATATTGTCTTTAGTTTTTTATGAGATATGAGACCATCAGTTAAGTGCATGATTCCTGCACCTGTAACTGTGAAGACATGCTGAACATTTAATTCTTCATAAATAAAATTCGCCACAAAATCTGCAACACGCATGTTAATCACAAATTTAGTTTTCTCATTGATAAGTCAATTCTTTTGATCGCTTCATTAATTTTTTCTTTTGTAGTTGCATAACATAATCTAACATATCCCTCTCCATGTTCTCCAAAATTTGTTCCCGGCAGAACAGCAACGTTTGCATCGTCTAGTATGTAATTAGCAAATTCAATACTAGTCATACCCGTATTTTTTATGTTAGGAAAAACATAAAATGCGCCACTTGGTTTTACACAGCTAATACTCGTGATCGAGTTCAAGCCATCTACAATTAATTCTCGCCTTTCATTGTATTCTTTATACATGTTAATCGTACGTGACTGATCACCTGATATGGCCTCGATGCCTGCCTTTTGAATAAATGGTGATACACATGAAGAAGTTGTCTCTAATAATAATTTCATTTTTTCAATAACAACAGATGGACCTATTATTGCACCTAACCTCCATCCCGTCATTGCAAAAGCCTTACTGAAACCATTAGAGATTATTGTTCTATCTTTACATTTATCATAAATTGATGGAGAATTGAATTTTGTATTATCATAAATCATTCTTGCATAGATTTCATCACTGTACAAATACACATCATGTTTTTCTGCAATTTCATAAGTGTGTTTGATTTGATCCTCAGTCATCACAGAGCCAGTTGGGTTTTGTGGTGAATTTATTATAACCAGTCTTGTATTTTCAGTAATATTCTTTTCAATATCATCTGGGTTCATTCTAAATTCATTTTCTTCTTTTAATGGAACTCTAACAGGAGTTACATTGCACATCTTAATTGTAGAATAATAACTTGGAAATCCTGGATCAGGAACAATAACTTCTTTGCCCTGATCAACTAAACATGTAATTGCATAAAAAATTGCAATATTTGCCCCTGGGGTAACTAATATCTGCTCAATATCTGGTTTAAAATGTCTAGATTTCAGCGTTGCATCACAGATTTTTTCTCTAAACTCAGTTAATCCATACGAACTTGTATAATGCGTAAATCCATTTTCTATTGCATTAATTCCAGCATCAACAATATTTACTGGAGTTCCAAAATCTGGATCACCAATTTCAAAATGGATAATATTTTTACCCTCCTTTTCAAGTTTTTTTACCTTATCAAGAAGTTTAAACATGGGCTGACCATCGATTCTTTTTGATAATTCTGATAATTTTTTCATATTAATTTTTTCCAATTATACCTAAAAATCGTTGTTATTAAAACATCAATTATTTACGAGTGTGTTATACTAAAATAAAATTAAATTTTTTCTAATAAATGAAAAAAATAATTTGGTATATTACAATGTTAATTTATTATTAGTATTACATTTATTGTTGTAAAATTTTAATTTGTCATGAACAAAATTGCAATTCTAGGTGCTAATGGACATATAGGTAAAAATCTTATCTCGTATTTTTCAACATCAAATCATAATCTTTTTCTTTTTTCTAGAAAAAAGAAATTATTTTCAAAATTCATTAAAAATTTCCATTTTACTAATTCTCCTAAAATCTGTGATTATAAAAAATTTGAAAAATTTCATTACGATCTAATCATTAACTGTGTTGGTTCAAGTGACCCTGCTAAAATCGCTGAAAATGCCCATATACAAAATATTACTGAATATTACGATAATAAAATTATCAATTATCTAATCGAAAACCAAAAATCGATGTATATTTTCTTTAGTAGCGGAATCGTTTATGATGGTGAATTTAAAAACCCAGTCAAGTCTACGACAAAATTATCAATGAATATTAATAAAACTAAAAAATCTGATTTCTATAAAATTTCCAAAATCAATGCTGAAATAAAACATCGTTTATTATCAGATTTGAATATTGTAGACATTCGAATTTTTTCATTTTTTAGTAAATTTCTTGATCTTAATTCTTCATTTCTTATGGCGGATATTGTGAATTCTGTAAAAAATAAAACAGTCTTTGTTACTAATTCACAAAATATTAAGCGTGATTTTGTCCATCCCAAAGATTTATTCCAGTTAATAGTACTTTGTATGAAACAAAAATCGATGAACAGTGCAATTGATCTATACAGTAAAAAACCAATTTCAAAATTTGAAATCATAAAATACTTCCAAGATAAATATGGGCTAACATATAAAATTAAAAAAATTCTAAAAAATAAAACCAAAACAAATTATTATACTACAAAAAAATTTAATGAGCTTGGATACAAGCCAAAATTCTCATCTATGGATTCAATTATGGACGAATCTAAATTCTTCTTTGATTACGATTAACTTGCAAATCATTTATTCCTAAACAATATTAATAGTAAAAATACCTGAAAACAAATGAAAAAAGTACTGATTACTGGTGTCACTGGACAAGATGGTGCTTATCTTTCAAAATTATTATTATCAAAGGGCTACAAGGTTTTTGGTACCTTTAGGAGAGTTTCCACCCCAAATTTTTGGAGATTGCAAAACCTTGGAATTTTTAATAAAATCANTCTAATCCCGGCAGATCTACTTGATATGGGCTCGCTATTGGAAGCACTGACGGTATCAGAGCCAGATGAAGTATACAATCTTGCAGCTGCTAGCTATGTTGCAACATCATTTGAAGAGGCTGTTGGNAATGCAGAGATTACTGGTCTTGCAGTAACAAAATTTTTGGAAGCGATTAGACACCAAGATTCGAATATAAAATTTTACCAGGCATCATCAAGTGAAATGTATGGGAATAATGATTTTGAATTACAGGATGAAAAAACTCCATTTTTACCATCAAGCCCATATGCAGCTGCAAAATTGTATGCACACNCGATATCAAACATCTATAGACAATCCTATGATATTTTTNCNTGCTCTGGAATATTATTTAATCATGAATCNCCTTTACGTGGNATNGAATTTGTTTCNAGAAAAATNACTAATGCTGTAGCTGAAATCTCGCTNGGATTAAAGAAGGAATTAGTTCTTGGAAATTTGGAAGCTAAACGAGACTGGGGTTTTGCTGGAGANTANATGGAAGCNATTCATCTTATGNTNCAACAGNANNANCCNGANGATTATGTTATNGCCACAGGANTTTCACATTCTGTGACTGACTTTGTAAAAGAAGCATTTGATCTTGTGGGCCTTAATTGGAAGAAATATGTTAAAACAGATAAAAAATTCTATAGACCGTTTGAAGTCAAATATTTGAAAGGAAATCCTAAAAAAGCTACTAAACAGCTTAAATGGAAACCAAAAATAACTTTTAAAAAATTAGTCAAAATGATGTTAGATGAAGATATAAAAAGATGGAAAGATTTTCTTGNTGGCAAAGCATTTCCGTGGGATGCACCATTATACCCTNGTGAATCTACACTCATTACACGATTGAGCAAGGGTAAAATTAGATAACAAAATTAGCAGTTTATGATTGTTGTTTATGACAAAAANATATGGTAATAGATATGTCCGCAATTACTGAATGTAGATCATGTGGAACATCTGATTTAATTTCCNTACTTTCTTTAGGAAATCAATATCCATCAAATTTTGTCGATGANGATTTCTCACCCAATGAAAAAGACAAAATTCCATTAGAACTTGTATTCTGCAGGAAAAAAGAATGTGGGCTTCTTCAATTAAAACATACGGCGTCAAGGGAATCGCTATACAAACAATATTGGTTTCGCTCAGGTTTGAATGAGACTATGAGAAAAGCATTACAGGACATTACTGAAGGTATAGAAAAAAGGATAAGTCTTTCTGAAAGCGACATTGTGTTAGATATAGGATGCAATGACGGCACGTTATTGCGTTCTTACAAGTCAAAAGTAAAATTGGTAGGATTTGANCCAGCTTCAAACNTNATTNATGAAGCNGAANAAGGNACTGATCTGATNATNAACAATTTTTTCAGTTTTTTTGAGTTTGCTCAGCATTTCTTGGGTGAGAGAATTAAAGTCATAACTAGTATAGCCATGTTTTATGATTTAGAGGATCCAAATTCTTTTGTTACAGATATTGTAAATTGTTTGGATCAATCAGGAATNTGGGTAATACAGATGGCATATCTCATTCCTATGCTTGAACTGAATGCATTTGACAACATAGTCCACGAACATTTGGAGTATTATTCGTTAAAATCATTAAAAAATCTCTTAGAAAGTCATGGTTTAGAGATATTTGATGTTGAACTAAACGATGTTTATGGTGGAAGCTTTCGTGTGTTTGTTAAGAATAAAAATAACAGTCAAATCCAAATCCAAAACTCAGTGGATGAACTATTAGCAAGAGAAGAACGATTTGGATTGTCAGAAAAACAAACCTATCTAGACTTTGCCAAGAGGGTAAACTCAATTAAAGATGAACTATATGATTTTATAAATCAAGAAANTTCTAATGGTAAAATAATTTATGTTTGTGGTGCATCTACAAAAGGCAATGCACTATTACAATTTTGTAACCTAAATGACAAATTGATCAAAAAAGCNGCNGATGTAGATTCTATAAAATTCGGTAAAAGAACAATTGGAAGTGATATACCAATAATTTCCGAAGAGCAAGCAAAACAAGAAAACCCTGATTATTTTCTTATANTNCCTTGGCATCTAGTCGAATTTTTTAAAGAACGGTTGAAGGAATTCCTTAGTAATGGCGGAAAATTTATTGTTCCAATNCCAAAATTCAAGATAATATCTAACAACTAATTTCTATTTATGGCTAAATCTATTAAAACTAAGTAAAGGATAAATTCTAATAATTTTTTTGTTGAGTGTGACAATAGAGAGAATTNATCCCACATGTAATTTGGACACTGTAAAAGATGGAAGGGGTGCGATTTTCACTTTTATACCAAAAGATCCGATTATGGAATTTAATCTGAATATAGTNAAAGCAGGAAANGTACGTGGTAACCATCATCATCCNGAGTTTGATGAATATTATCTTTTAACATCTGGTGAAGGTGTTTTAGTTTGGAAAGAAACTTCTGAATCAAAGGAGAAATTTATCTATCTTACTCGTGGTCAATGTACAAGAACNCCAAANGGAACCAAACATGTTTTCTTAGCTATNAGTGATTGTACGTTAGTTGTATTACTTACAAAAAAATGGGATGATTGTNAAACACCAATTGTACATGAAAACTTGGGAATGGGAAGTGGNGATCATGGAGATCCNCAATCACCATTCTACAAAGAAAAATAATTNANNTATTCAGAATGACNCTGAAAATTGGAACTATAGGATGTTCTAGAGTTGCCGAAAAGTATTTTTTTCCTCATATTAATTCATCAGAAAACGCAGATATAGAATTTGTTGGAAGTAGATCAATAAAAAAGGCTGAAGAATGGGCAAAAAAATATGGGAGCAATAAATTTGGTGATTATGCTGATGTAATAAACAGTAATGTAGATGNAGTTTACATTTCACTCCCAATTGCTTTGCATGAAGAATGGGCAATTAAAGCGGCTAACGCTGGTAAACATGTACTGTGTGAAAAATCCTCTTCAATATCATACCAATCTGCCAAAAAAATGTTACAAGCCTGTAAGNATAATAATGTCAGAATTCTAGAAGCGCTTGCGTTTCGATTTCANCCACAACATAAACAAATTCAAAATTTAATTAATGAGGAATTGGGGAACATACAAAATTTTTATGGAATATTTGGATTTCCACCACCACCTGAAAANGATATTAGATGGAAAAAAGAATTNGGNGGNGGANTATTAAACGANGTNACATGNTATCCTATTTGTGCAAGTAGAATTATTTTTCAATCAGAACCNNTNAGTGTCTTGGCTCACTTGGAATTTGATAAAAAATTTCAGGTAGATAAATNAGCTGATGTTTTCTTAAAATACNAAGACGAGAAAACCGCNTTTNTTTCGTCTGGTTTTAATAATTATTANCAATCTAAATATGATGTTTGGGGTAGCAACGCAAAAATTTCTACCAAAAGAACGTATGCGGTTCCTCAGAATTATAAAACTAGTATTTATCTTCATAAAGATGATAAAATTTTTGAAACGNTTATTCCACCTGCGGATCAATTTGGATTAATGTTTGATACGTTTTGTAGTGTTGTTACAAAGAAGACACAAAATCCATATGGTTTTGAAAAAGATCTTTTAAACCAAGCAAAATTAATGGAATCTATAAGAATCTCCAACAAGGAAAAAAAACTTGTGTTTTTATCAGATCTCAAAGATTAGACTTGGTGAAGGAATTAGTTTGAATATATGGNCNATCTATGAAAATTTTCTATTATAAGCTAAAAGNATTCTCAATAATTTAAAATAATTATTAATAACTAAAAAATTAAATTTACTAGATCCTTCTTTTCTATTTTTACAAATGTATGGAATTTCTTTAATTTTTACACCTTTAGTTTTTACTAAAATTTCTAAAAGAATCTTTTCGCCAATGGCTTCAAAGGACAGATTTTTGATCAAATCCTTTCTTATTGCAAAAAAACCAGAATTGGAATCGTTTACATTTAGCCCTAACAAAAATTTTGGNAGTNTACTAGCAAGTCTNCTCATAAATTTCCTATGAATTGGCCAGTCATCAAATTTTCCTCCACTAATGTATCTAGAACCAATTACAATTTCAAATTCATTATTTGCTAATTTNTCATACATAGTTTGAATCATTTGTGGNGGATGTGCAAAATCACTGTCCATAACAAGTACAAATTTTCCTTGTGCTAAGGTAATTCCATCAATTATAGCTGATGCTAATCCACGCTTATTTTTTCTTGTATGTATTCGAAAACAAATGTTTCCCTTTGATTTTTGTATATAGGAATTTACAGTGTTACTTGTACCATCTGGTGAATCATCATCAATCACAATAATTTCTGTGCCAATATTTGTTGGAATAGAAGTTTTAATGGCATCTAATATTTTTTCTATAGTTGAAGATTCATTATATGTAGGAAGTAATATGGTAAGATCTNTTGCTTGGTTTTTTGTNTTTTCACCGNTCATTCCATAAATTCACCTTTTCNTGTGNTCATAAAAGCTTGTTATCAATNNTTGATCNCTTTTTTNAAAACATAAAAGATTCACGATTTNATAATTCTAAACAGNCTAAAAATATGTTAGAATATTCCTATTNAGTCACAAAAAACACTCCCACTAATATTAAATGAATGCTATATTTTTTAAGTAGGTTTNTACTATTTTTCAATAATATGCCGGATGAAAATCTGAAAATCATTCAAAGTTATTCGGAGGGTGGTGCAAATGCTACTGATGCANCTATTGCCAAAGATACACAAACCAATAATGTTGAAAAAATCAAATCNACACCGCGTCGAAAAGCAGTAGATAGACCCATGCGAGTCATATTAATTTGTAAAGAAATGATTGCGTATGAACGAATTGCTATGATGCAGCTTAGTTCATGTCTTAAAAAAGATGGTCATGAAGTTCGTGCTGCAGTAATGAACTCAACTACTCCACTTCCTGGTCTTAAAACCGTAATGGGAAAAGTTGGTAAACCNGGNCTAATGGGNGNNGAACAGATTAGANAGTTGATACGTGATTGGAAACCTGATATTATTGCTTACACTGCTATGACTGGTGAGCATTATTCTTTGCTTGATTTTAATCAAAAAATGAAAAAAGAATTTGATTTCTATGCAGTTATGGGAGGACCTCATGCAATCTTTAACACTCAAGTACTTGATGAAGGTGGACTTGATGCAATATGTACAGGTGAAGGTGATCTTAGTTTTCCAGAGTTTGTTCGTCGTATGCAAAAGGGTGAGGAATATTGGCTTACAGAAACTTTCTTCGTAAAACACAATGGTCAGCTTTACACTAATCCTCTCCGTGAACTTGTTCAAGACCTAAATGATTTACCATTCCCAGATCGTCAAATCCTTTATGATGCGGATCCTAATATTGCTGTAGTTGGCTCTAAATCGTTNCATACATCACGAGGCTGTCCATATCGTTGTAGTTATTGTTTTAATAAAAAATATAATGACAATTACAAAGGACTGGGAAATATTATTCGTTGTCGTTCACCAGAAAATGTAGTTAAAGAGATAGAATGGGTTAAAGAAAGATATCCTCTTACAATGATATCATTCGTTGATGACATATTCTTTCTAAAACCACCTGGATGGTTAGAAGAATTTGCTCGACTTTACAANGAACGCATTAATTTACCATTTAACGGAAATGTACGTGCAAATATACTTAAAGAAAAAGATATTGCTATGCTAAAGGATGCAGGTCTTTCTTATGTTTGGATGGGTGTTGAGACTGGTAACGACGAAGCAGCAAACAAAGTATTCTTACGTGATGGAAGTTCGTCTAGTGATGTAATCCTAAAAGCATCTGCAGTGTTTAAAAAATTTGGAGTTAAGATAATCGCACTAAACATAATGGGACTTCCCATTGAAAATCCATTTGAAATTGATATGGAAACGCTTGATCTCAACTTGAAAATAAAACCTGCATTAGCATCAGTTGGTCTTCTTTATCCATACCCTGGAACTCCGGTAGCAGCATATGCTATTCAAAATGGATATTTCACGGCAGATAAACCATTTTACTACGAATCAAACAAAAATCACTCTATGCTGACATTCAAATCAAAAAAAGAACAAATGATGTGTGAGAATCTACAGAAACTTGCTGGAGTTACAGTTGAATTCCCATTTTTACGAAAATTTGTGAGACAATTATGCAAATTACCTCTAACAAAACTCTATCACTTCATCTTCTACATGCATCAGAGTTATTGTCATAAAGTTAGATTAAGTCCAATAAAGAATAAACGAAAAGAACTCCCAGTTTATGCTGGAACTCTATTACGTGTAATGTTAAAAAACTAAATTAGTTTTTAGTTCTTAAGAATTCCTTATCTTCTTTTTCAGATTTTGCATTACTCTCATTTCCATCCACTTATTTGTTAATTTCTACAAGACTCGGTTCATTTTTGAATAATTCGAGAATATCTTTTATTAAAATTGGGCTTTTATGTATTCTTGAGACGATTTCTCTAACTAGTCTAAGATCTTCTATNCTATCTACTGCCCATCTAAAATTAGAAAGATNTTCTGAATTTANNACATTNAAAATTCTNAAATCATNTCTNTNATTNTAAATNTAATTTGTNACATGTTCTTTTTCNGATGGTAGTNNTGCNTTTNCCCATGANTTTTTTAGAGAATCAAANGAGAGTACTTCNACTTCAGTTCCNCCTGGANAAGTAGATGGAAGNAAATTTGTNACATAGTCATAAGAATTTGAATTGAATACNTCAACTANTTTGTCNACAACNTCNGGATCTAGNAGTGGTTTATCAGAAGGCATTCGAATTATNTTTGAAAGTGAAAATTTTTCNGCACATCTNTAATGTCTTTCAAGAACATTTTTTGAATCACCTCTAAAATAACTTACTTTATTATCTATACAGAATTGGACAATCTTATCATCTTCTCGTAATGTAGTAGTTGCAACAATTATCTTTTCAATAGATTTACAATGTTTTAACTGGTTTATGACATAGTATAAGACAGGTTTTCCTTTAGTAACATCTAACAATACTTTGCCAGGAAGTCTAGTGGAACCCATTCTTGCTTGAATTATACATCCGATGGTCATACCTTGTTAAATCATATTTGTGTTTAATTAACCTTAAATTAAGAATAAAAAAAAATATAATACGAAAGCAACTATTGTAGCAGAAATTGGTTCAAACTGGGAGGGAAGTATGAAAAAAGCTACAAAATTAATCAGTAAATGTAAGGATGCTGATGTTGATGCAGTAAAATTTCAGATGTGGAGAGCTGCAGATCTTTATAACTCAGATCATCCAGATTGGAATTTTATAAAAAAGTCAGAAGTCACATTCAAAACTGCAAAAAAATTAA